>CAIQIC010000520.1 GCA_903871765.1 uncultured Lentisphaerota bacterium | reverse complement strand
CGCCTTTCCGGATACAGCGCGGTGCGCCGCCGTGCTCCGCGCCCAGGTCCAGGCCGCTCATGCGCGTCTGGGCCGCGAACGGGATGAACCGCGCGTGCGGCTCGGCGACTTCGCGTCCGCGCAGGCCGTATTTTTCCTTGGCCAGCACGACGATGGAACGGCCTTCCGGCGTTTCGTCGGCCAGCGAGGCGAGTTGCGCGGCATCGGCGAGCTCCTCGATCTTGACGCCGGGCGCCGGCAGCAATTCCGTCGCCATCCGGTTGCCCAGCGTGATGGTGCCGGTCTTGTCGAGCAGCAGCACGTCCACGTCGCCGGCGGCCTCGACTGCGCGTCCGCTGGTGGCGAGCACGTTGCGGCGCATCAGCCGGTCAATGCCGGCGATGCCGATGGCGCTGAGCAGGCCGCCGATGGTGGTGGGGATCAGGCAGACGATCAACGCCAGCAACACCGGCAGCGTCCGGAGCACCACGTCCTGTTGCCCGACGGCGGCCTCGTTGTAGCGGGCGAAGGCCGGCAGCGTCAGGACCACCAGGATGAACAGCGCGGTCAGGCTGACGAGCACGATGTTCAGCGCGACTTCGTTCGGCGTCTTCTGCCGCCGCGCGCCTTCGATCATCGCGATCATCCGGTCGAGGAACGAATGCCCCGCCTCAGCGGCGACGCGCACGACGATACGGTCGCTGATGACCCGCGTGCCGCCGGTGACGGCGCTGCGATCGCCGCCGCTCTCGCGGATCACCGGCGCGGATTCGCCCGTGATCGCCGCTTCATCCACCGTGGCGATGCCCTCGACGATCTCGCCGTCGGCCGGAATGACATCGCCGGTTTCGCAGACGAACAGGTCGCCGATCTTCAAATCCGGCCCGGCCACGGCGCGCTCCCGGCCCCCGACCAGTTTGCGCGCCGGCGTCCTCGTCCGCATGTTGCGCAACGCGTCGGCGTGTGCCTTGCCGCGCCCCTCCGCCAGCGCCTCGGCAAAATTGGCGAACAGGCAGGTGAACCAGAGCCAGAGGCAGATTTGCACGTTGAACGCGGAGCAGCGGCGGAACAGGAAGAGCGTGCTCAGGAGCGCGCCGACCCAGACGGCCAACATGACCAGGTTCTTGAGCTCGTCGCGCGGATGCAATTTCTTGAAGGCCTCCAGGACCGCCTGCCGCACCAGCGTGGAATATTGGATTTCTATTTTCGTGCTCATGACAGCTCCTCAAAATACGCGGCCGGCCAGCATCAGGCCGTGTTCGACGATCGGTCCCAGGCACAGCGCCGGGAAGAACGTCAGCGCGCCGATGATCACGATCACGCCCAGCAGCACGCACGCGAACGTCAGTCCGTTGGTCGGGAAGGTGCCGGGCGACGCCGGCACGGTTTTCTTGGCGGCCAGGTGGCCGGCGATGGCCAGGACGGCGAAGATCACGCCGAAGCGGCCCAGGAACATCGCCGCGCCGAGCGCGAGGTTGTAGAAACAGGTGTTGGCGTTCAACCCCGCGAAGGCGCTGCCGTTGTTGTTCGAGGCCGAGGCAAAAGCATAGAAGATTTCGCTCAACCCGTGCGGGCCGCCGTTGTTCAAGCTGGCCAGCCCGGTCGCGCAACTGCACGCGACGGCTGAGCCGAGCAGAATGAGCGTGTTCGGGATGAGGATCGCCACCACGGCCCAGGTCGCCTCCCAGGCCTGGATCTTCTTGCCGAGGTATTCCGGCGTGCGCCCGACCATCAGCCCGGCGATGAACACCGTCAGCAGCACGTGCATCAGGATGCCGTAGAGGCCCGCCCCGACGCCGCCGAAGATGATGCAGCCGAGCATCATGTT
>CAIQIC010000519.1 GCA_903871765.1 uncultured Lentisphaerota bacterium | reverse complement strand
GAGGCGCTCAACACCCGGGCCGATGCCCGCGCGGCGGTGCGCGGGCCGATCCTGACGGGCATCCTGACGTCGCTATCCACGCCGCTGTGGGCGCTGTGGTGGGCGACCATCGGACTCAATTATGCAGCCCTGGCTTTGAAACAGGGTTGGCCTGGGCTCGCGGCGTTTTACACGGGCCACATTCTCTCCGATCTGGCCTGGTACAGCTTCGTGGCGCTGGCGGTGGCGTCGGGGCGGCGGATTTGTCCGCCGCGCGTGTATCGGATGCTGTTTCTGCTGTGCGGCCTGGCCCTGGTCGGCCTGGGCGTATATTTCATCGTCACCGGCTGGGTCCGGCTGCGCTAATGCCGCACCCGGACATCTTCCTGTGCCCGCGGAGAAACTGGGCCTGCCGCCGGCAGACTGTTTGGTGGCGGAGAACGGAAGGCCGTATTTTAGCCACGGATCAACACGGATTGACACGGATGAAGAGGGTTGAAAATTGTGAAGAAGAGGCAAGCAACACTGGTAACCTGCTGCCGTCAGCCCCCACTTCGGACTGCCGCCTGGTCCTTGGGCGACGCTTCGGCCTGGAGCGCTTTCTCGACCGCGGCCACCAGTTCCTTGTCGTCCGGCGCGGTGCGCGAGCCGAAGCGCGCCAGGATTTTTCCGTCACGGCCGACGAGGAATTTGTTGAAGTTCCAGGTGATCGCGCCGGCGAAGTCCGGGTTGGTTTCTTTCGAGGTCAGAAACCGGTAAAGCGGATGCTGGTCGGCGCCCTTGACCGAGAGCTTGGCCAACAGGGGGAAGGTGACGTTGTACTTGGTCGTGCAAAACGTCTTGATCTCCGCGTCCGTGCCCGGTTCCTGGCCCAGGAAGTTGTTCGCGGGAAAGCCGAGCACGACCAACCCGCGGGACTGGTAGCGGGTATAGAGCTGCTGCAGGCCTGCGTACTGCGGCGTGAAGCCGCACCGGCTGGCGACGTTGACGAGCAGCAGCACCCGTCCTTGGAACGCGCCGAGGTTGACGGACCGGCCGTCGATATCCGGCAGGGTGCAATCATAGATGGTTTTCATGGGGACCTGCTCCTGAACGGATGGCGCGCCGTCGCACGGCACCGCGGCGAAGCCGATGAGCATCACCGCCAGCCACCGTCCGCTGCCGCGCTGCCGGGTGGTTGTCATCCTGAGCAACCATACGCCTGCGCTCCGGCGGCCGCAACCCGGCTCTTGCGGGTCCGGCGCTTGACACAGCAGGGCGGTCTGTTATCATGCGCCGGCTTTTTTGCGTCCCTTAACCCCAACAGGAACATCAGGAGGTAGTGACATGGTCAAGCAGGCAAAACGGATGAAAAAACAGTACGTATTTTTCTACGGTTTCGGGAAGAAATACACGGAGGGCGATGCGTCCCTGAAAGCCGTCCTGGGCGGCAAGGGCGCCAATCTGGCCGAGATGGCCAACGCGAACCTGCCGGTGCCCCCGGGCTTCACCATTTCGACGGAGGCCTGCGCCTATTACAGCAAACACAACAACGAGTACGCGCCGGGCATGCTGGACCAGGTCAAGGCCAAGCTCGGCCAGCTCGAAAAGCTGATGGGCAAGAAGCTCGGCGCCGCCGTGAACCCGCTGCTCGTCAGCGTCCGCTCCGGCGCCGCCGTCTCCATGCCGGGCATGATGGACACGGTCCTCAACCTCGGCCTCAACGACAAGTCGGTGCTCGGCTTCATCCAGGAAACCGGCAACGAGCGCACGGGCTGGGACTGCTACCGCCGCTTCATTGACATGTTCGGCGACGTCGTGATGGGCCCCTCCAGCGGCCTCGAGCACGAGCATTTCGAGTGCGAGATGAGCGCGCTGAAGCAGAAGTACGGCGCGAAGCAGGACACCGACCTGACCGCCTCGCAGCTCAAGGAGCTGGTCGAAACGTACAAGCGCGTTTATCAGGAACACGTCAAGAAGCCGTTCCCGCAGGATCCGATGGAACAGCTCCGGCTCTCGATCAACGCCGTGTTCGGCTCGTGGAACAGCGCGCGCGCGGAAAAGTACCGCCAGATCAACAAAATCACCGGCCTGCTCGGCACCGCCGTCAACATCTGTTCGATGGTGTTCGGCAACATGGGCCAGGACTCCGGCACGGGCGTGGCCTTCACGCGCGACGGCTCGACCGGCGCCTCCAAGCCGATGGGCGAGTACCTGATTGACGCGCAGGGCGAGGACGTCGTCGCCGGCATTCGCACGCCGAAGCACCTCGACGACATGGTCAACGAGGCCGATCCGCTGTGGAAGGCCGCGAGCGTGCAGTTGCACGACATCATGCGGAAGCTCGAGAAGCATTACCGGTATCCGCAGGACGTCGAGTTCACGGTCGAGCGCGGCAAACTGTGGATGCTGCAGACGCGCAACGCCAAACGTACCGGCCTCGCGGGCGTCCGCTGGGCGGTCGAGATGGCGACGGGCAGGGACGTCTACACCGGCAAGGCGCAGGAGAAGGTGCTGACGCCGGAGCAGGCGCTGATGACCGTCAGCGGCGGCGACCTCGAACAGTTGCTCTTCCCGATCTTCAATTTGACCGAGGAGAAGAAGGCCCAGGCCATCACCAGCGGTCTGCCGGCGGGCCCGGGCGCGGGCGTCGGCAAGATCGTCTTCGATGCGCACGAAGCCGAGGCGATCATCAAAACCAGCCCGAAAGAGAAACTGATCCTCGTCCGCCACGAGACCAGCCCCGAGGATGTCGGCGGCATGTGGGCGGCGCAGGGCATCCTGACCACCACCGGCGGCATGACGAGCCACGCGGCCGTCGTCGCGCGCGGCTGGGGCAAGTGCTGCATCACCGGCGCCAGCACGCTGCAGATCGATTACCAAAGCAAGACCATCACCTGCGGCAGCACGGTGCTGAAGGACGGCGACTGGATCAGTCTCAACGGTTCGACCGGCTCCGTCTACCTCGGCCAGATTCCGACAGCGGCCAGCCCGGTGGTCTCCGGCGTCGTCCATGGCGACAAGGACGCGCTCAAGCACCCGATCTACAAGCTCTACAAGCAGATCTCCGACTGGTCGGACAAGTATCGCAAGATGAAAGTCCGCACCAACGCCGACCTCCCGAAGGACGCGCAGGCCGCGCGCAACTTCGGCGCGGAAGGCATCGGCCTGTGCCGCACGGAGCATATGTTCTTCGAGGGCGACCGCATCTGGTCCGTCCGCGAGTTCATCCTGGCCAACGACCTGCCGGGCCGCGAGAAGGCGCTCACCAAGCTCCTGCCGCTGCAGCGCGGCGACTTCGAGGGCATCTTCACGGCGATGAACGGCCTGCCGGTCACCATCCGCCTGATCGACCCGCCGCTGCACGAGTTCGTGCCGCACGACGGCCCCGCGCAGGCGGAGATGGCCCAGCGCCTCGGCGTCAGCGTCGAGATCGTGGCCCAGCGCGTCAAGCAGCTCCACGAAATGAACCCGATGCTCGGCCATCGCGGCTGCCGCCTTTCGATCACCTACCCGGAGCTGTGCGTCATGCAGACCCAGGCGATCATCGAAGCCGCCTGCAACGTCGAGAAACGGAGGGTCAAGGTCTTCCCGGAGATCATGGTCCCGCTCGTCGGCACCAAGGCCGAGGTGGACTTCTGCGCGCAGATCATCCGTAAAACCGCCGACCGGATCATCAAGGACCGCAAGTCCAGGGTGAAGTACCTGGTCGGCACGATGATCGAGATTCCGCGTGCGGCGCTCGTCGCCGGCCAGATCGCGGAGAGCGCCGAGTTCTTCAGCTTCGGCACCAACGACCTGACGCAGATGACCTTCGGCTTCAGCCGCGACGATATCGGCACGTTCCTCCCGGCCTATCTGGCCGAGAAGATCCTGCCGACCGACCCGTTCCAGACCCTGGATCAGGGCGGCGTCGGCCAGCTCGTGCAACTCGCCGTGAAGAACGGCCGTGAGACCCGGCCGGAGCTCAAATGCGGCATCTGCGGCGAACACGGCGGCGATCCCGCCAGCGTCAAGTTCTGCTACAAGGTGGGCTTGAACTACGTCAGTTGTTCGCCGTACCGCGTGCCGATCGCGCGTCTGGCGGCCGCCCAGGCGGCGATTCAGCGGTAACACGAGCGCTCCGTTCCAGCCACTGCAGCGGCCGGGAGAAGCTTGCTTTTCCGGATTCGATCTGCAAAATGAGTAATGTTGTTTGGCCGGCCGGCCGGCCGGCACATCTCTGGATGCGTTGTCGCCATGCTGGAAAGCGAAGATCGCAGCATAAAGATTTACCTGCGCGAGATCGGGCAGACGCCCCTGCTGACGCCGCAGGAGGAGGTCCAGTTGGCCCGCCGTATCCGGCGCGGCGATCAGCAGGCCCGCCAGCGGATGATCACGGCCAACCTCCGGCTGGTCGTCAAAATCGCCCATGATTATGCGCGCTATGGCCTGCCGCTGCTGGACCTGATTTCCGAGGGCAACATCGGCCTGATGAAGGCCGTGGACCGCTTCGACCCCAAAAAAGGCGGCAAGCTCAGCACCTACGCTGCCTGGTGGATCAAGCAGGCCATCCGGCGCGCGCTGGCCAATCAGAGCAAGACCATCCGCCTGCCCGCGCACCTCGTGGACAAGATCGCCCGCATGCGCAAGGTCGAGCACGGCCTCATGGAAAAACTGGGCCGCGAGCCTACCTCCGACGACATCGCCGAAGCCATGGGCCTGCCCCGGCACACCATCCAGCAGTGGCAGGTCATCGCCCTCCGACCCACTTCGCTGGATGCGCCCATCGGGGAAGAAGGCGGTGCCGAATATGGCGATATCATCGGCGACGAGAATGCCCGCAGCCCTTTTACGGAGATCAACGACGCCCAACTGCGCACCGAGGTGGAACGCCTCATGAACCGCCTCGATGCCCGCGCCCGCGACATTCTCAAGTACCGTTTCGGGCTCCAGGGCGTGGCGGAAGAAACGCTCGACGTGGTGGGCCGCCGCTTCCACATCACCCGCGAACGCGTCCGCCAGATCCAGAACGCCGCCGTGGTCAAGCTGCATGACCTGCTGGAGCAGGACCTGCCGCCCGATCCCGTGCCGCGGCCGGCGGCCCCGATCAAACGGAGGATAAAACATGCTGCTCGACGACATCCGAAACGCCATCCGCGACGTGCCCGACTTCCCCAAGCCCGGCATCCTGTTCAAAGACATCACGCCGGTGCTCGCCGATCCCCGGCTGCTGCGCACCGCCGTTGATCTCCTGGCCGGCCGGCACGCCGGCGACCATATCGCCAAGGTGGCCGTCATCGAGTCCCGTGGCTTCACCTTCGGCGCCGGCGTCGCGCTCCAACTCAACGCCGGCCTGGCGCTCGTGCGCAAACCCGGCAAACTGCCCCATCGCACCATACAGGCCAGTTACGACCTGGAATATGGCAGCGCCACGCTCCAACTGCACACCGACGCCATCCAGCCGGGCGAGCGGGTGCTGCTCGTGGACGACCTGCTGGCCACCGGCGGCACCGCCGCCGCCACCGCCGGCCTGATCGAAAAGCTCGGCGGTCGGATCGTCGAAATCGAATTCCTCATCGAACTGGCCTTCCTCCACGGCCGCGACAAGCTGCAGGGCTATCCCGTCTTTGCCCCCATTGTCTTTTGATTTCTGGTTGGACCTCGGACAGGTCACCCCGGGCGGTCCGGCGCCATAACAAAAATCTATCCGGCCGGATAGATTTTTGTTATGGGCGAATGAAATACCTGCGCTGAAAATAAAGCGCCACGTTCACGAGCCCGATCATCACCGGCACTTCCACCAACGGCCCGATCACCGCCGCGAAGGCCGCGCCGTGGTTGATCCCAAACACGCCCACGGCCACCGCGATGGCCAGTTCGAAGTTGTTGCTGGCGGCCGTGAAGGACAGCGTCGCCGACTTGGCGTAGTTGGCGCCCGCCTGGGCGCTCATCCAGAAACTCACCAGGAACATCACCACGAAGTAGATCAGGAGCGGAATGGCGATCAGAACCACGTCGCCGGGCTTGGCGATGATCTTCTGCCCCTGCATGGAGAACATGACCACGATGGTGAACAGCAAGGCGATCAGCGTAATCGGCGAGATCTTTGGGATGAATTTCGCGTGATACCATTGCTTGCTCTTCGCCTTGACCAAGGCAAGGCGGGTAAGCATTCCGGCGATGAACGGAAT
>CAIQIC010000518.1 GCA_903871765.1 uncultured Lentisphaerota bacterium | reverse complement strand
TGTCCCCCACCGCCGTTTCCACCATCGGAAACCGCGCCTTCAACTTCGCCAGCGATTCCGCGTTGCAGTCGCTCACGACGATCTTGGCCGGTAGCGCATTCGCGCGTTTCCAGCCTTCCAGGAAAATGCGGACGATCCGCCCGCCGCCAATGAATCCTATAGTCTTGTTTGTCATACTCGTTCCGATCTTAATGTTAGGTGGGCCATCAAGGTAACTCACCAGCCCATTCGGCCCCGGCCGTCACAGGGCTGACAAATCTCTTCGATGGCCCCGCTCACGCAGAGTGTTTTGCACGTCAGACATCCCGAACACCGGTAAAAATCAACCCACGGCCGCTCGTTTGCCTCTTCCCGGAACACAGCTTTCATCGGGCACTGCTCTTCCACTTCACAGGGCTGGCAGTTGCTGCACTTCTCTGGCCGGATCAGCGCCCGCTTCATTCCTCAATAATGATTTCCGGCTCCACCACGATTTCCGACTTCACCGAATTCGCCACCAGGCTGTACTTCTGGGCGGCCTGCAGCGCGCGCCGCGTCCGGGCTTCAATTGTCGCTCTTGGCTCGCCCGCCGCCCCAATGCGGATCACCGGCCGGAAGAGCAGCCGGGTGAAGATCTCCGTGCGGTCCAACTCAATGAGCTTGGTACCCTCCGTCCGGCACTCGTAGGAAAGCAACTTGAGTTTGAAGCGCTCCGTCGCCCAAACGAACATCATCATCACGCAGGTGTTCGCTGCCGCCACGAAAGCATCCTCGGGCGTGAACACCCCGGCATGGCCCTGCGCGTCCGGCGGGGCCGAGAACTTCATCTCCGGGCCGTTCCCCATCACCAAATGGCCCCAGTGTTCCCCGGTCCAACGTACCGTCGTGTTGTAAGTCGCCGTGCGGCTCATGCCTGCTTCTCCTTTTGGCAGAAGGCGGCATACTCGCGCAGGACCGCCTCGCGGTAGCTGCTCTCGCCTTCCGGCGGCACCGCATTGTAAATCTTCACCGTTTCAAACAGCTCGCGCTTCGATTCCTCGTCCAGCCCCCGGCCCGTCTCACGGAACTGCCGGAAGATCAGCGGCAACGCCACCAGCTCAACCGTCTGGCCGCCAATCGAGAGCTTCGTAACGGGGACCCCCGACCCGCACGCGCAGGTCGCTTTGCGCTGCTCAGCATCGGGCTCATGCGCCGCAGCCTCGCTGGGGGGTGCTGTCCCACCTTCCTTGCCCAGGGCCTGGTCCACCAGCGCTGCCAGCCGTTCGGCGGTAACCTCGACCGCCTTTTGCCCTGCCGCATTCAATCGCCGCCGCCCCTCGGGCCGCGCCAGCCCACATTCGGCCACCAGGTCATTGACGACCAGGCTGGCGGCTGGCTTGCTGGAATACTTCTCGGTGCCGTGCGCCGCGCACCGCAGGTCGCAGCCATCCACCGTAACCGTAGGGTGCAGCTTGGCGAAGGCGCGATCCCCGGCGCCCCCGGCCAGGAACAACGGCAGGCAAATGGTCACCGTATCGCGCGGACGCAGCTCGTTCAGCACCTTCAGGGCCGCCAACCGAGCGACGGTGCCTTCGGCCAGTTCCTCGCCGCTGCACGAGACGATCCCAACTTTCCGTTCCAGTAAATCAGACATGGCTGGCTCCCCTCACGGCTTGGCCGGTGGCGTCGAGGCTCCCAGCCACTTCCTCGGCTAGGACCCGGGCCAGTTTCCGGCCAGCCTCGTTCAACTCGGCGATGCCTTCCGGCTTCAGATCCTTGTGGCGGCGAAACACGTCCAGCACCGCCACT
>CAIQIC010000517.1 GCA_903871765.1 uncultured Lentisphaerota bacterium | reverse complement strand
TCACCGAAAGACAAACCCAAACCATAAAACTCGCGACACAAGCATCCTCCATAGAAATACCGCGAGAGCGGCGCCGCCGGTGACTATTCAAAACCGCACGGTGGTGGGTTGGCCGCTCCCGACTTTTTCAGCGGAATCAATTGTGAAGACGTGACCCCGTTCGTCTGAAGAAATAACCGCCCAATGCCGCCACGGCGGCGCTCATGACCGGCCGGCAAGATGCCGGCCGGAGCGGCCAGGCTTGCCTGTCGCAGCCGCTTCGGCGCAGGCAGGATGCCCGCGCTCCTTTTCCGCAGTCCGCATCCAAGCGGGGGCATCCCCACTGCGTGGAATAACGTAATGGGGCATGTAGGGGCGCAGTCTTGCTGCGCCCGCGGGCGTCGCAAGCGACGCCCGCACCCCGCGCGACTGAGGCCTTGCGGAATAACCGAATCCTAACTTCCCCGACGCTGGGAAGCATGCTACGCTGCCGGCGCAAACACCATGGCTACCGGCAGCGACATCCTATTTCTGATCAACGGCCTCGGCATGGGCAACAGCACGCGCTGCCATGCCATCATGCAGGCGCTCGCGCCGCGCGGCCACCGGCTGCACGTGCTGACCTCCGGCAACGGGCTGACGTATTTCGGCGACAAGCCGGAGGTGGCGTCGCTGACGGCGATGGAGGCCTTTTTCTATTCCAAGCGCAACGGCCGGATCAGCGGCTGGCAAACGCTGCTCGCGGCCCGCCACCTGGCGCGGCTGGCGCGCGCCAAACGCCGCAAGCTGGAAGAGCTGCTGGAAAAAGTCCGGCCGGCGGTGGCGGTGACGGATTCGGAATATGCCGTCGGCCCGCTGCGGCAACGCGGCGTGCCGATCGTGGCGGTGAACAACGCCGAAGTTGTCGTGTCGGAATACCGGGCGTGGCGCGACAATCCGCCGGCGGTGCGCAGCCAGTTCTGGCTCATCGAATTTCCCGACTACCTGTTCCACCGGCACGTGTGCGATCTGGTCATCAGCCCCTCGCCGCGGCCGGGCCCGGCGCGGCATCCGAAGTTCCGGCGCGTCGGGCTGATCCTGCGCCGCGAGGTGCGCGCGGCGGCGGAGCATGCCAGCGCCGCCTTCGCGGAGCCGAATAAAATCCGCAATGTGGTCTTCATGCTGAGCGGCTCGATCTTCGCCTCGGCGGTGCCGCTGGAGGACTATGAGATGCCGTTCCGGATTGACGTGGTCGGCCGCGGCGGCGCGAGCACGGACCACGTCACCTATCATGGGCGGCTGATGCACAACCTCGACCTGCTGCTCAAGGCCGACGCGCTCGTGGTCAACGGCGGCTATTCGGCCGTCAGCGAGGCGCTGGCGCTCGGCAAGCCGACGTTCGTGATCCCGGTGCCGGGCCACGCCGAGCAGTATGTAAACGCGCGGCTGGTGACGGAACTGGGCCGCGGCTATCGCACGAACGAGGCCGAGGTCATGGACCTGCTGCTGCGGCTGCACGCCAAGCACCGCTGGGAGGGCCTCGCGCCGCAGCAGCCGCTGAGCGGGCTGGACGGCGCGACGGAGGCCGCTGAAGCGATTGAAGGACTGTTGGCCGCACGACGGTAAGAGGGGGCAGGAAACAGGGTTCAGGGTTCAGGAAAAGACGCAGGGGGCACGGTTCCGCCTGAACCCTGAACCCTGATACCTTCGCAATGAAAGAGACATCGTGGACCGCATAACCGACAACCACAGTAACTCACCGGCCGGCCAGTGGGAGCCCTGGCTGGTCCGGCTGCCGTTCCTGCTGTTCGCCGTCGCCTTTGTCGTCCTTAACGTCCGACTGCCCTACCGCATTCTGAATTCCGATGTGGCCATCTTCGGGCTGATGGGCGAGGATATCGTACAGCACGGCTATCTGCCAACCTACGCCTATGGGCAGAACTATCTTTTCTCCATCCTCCCGTACGTGTATGCCGCCATCCACCGGCTGGCGCCGGCGCTCTCGAACGTCATGGTGCTCAAGCTCGCCGGCTGCGCGCTGAACCTCGCCGGTCTGGGCCTGCTGTTCGAGGCGTTGCTGCTGGCGCAGCGGCGCAACGGCTGGGGGCGCGGCTGCGCCGCCGCCGTCTTTTGCCTGCTGCTGGCCAGTTCCAGCAGCTATCTGTTTGACCTTCAGGAACATTCCAGCATCGAGGTTTCGCTCTTTGTGCTGGGCTGGATCTCCTTCTTTGCCGCACGGCTGGAGCGCCGCCTGGCGGACGCGCAGGACAGCCGCGGTCCGGATTGGTTGCTTTTCGGCCTCGGCCTGGGGCATGCGCTCTATTCGCGACCCCTGGTGATGGCTTACGGGTTGATGATGCTCGTCTGGTTGCTGCCGCGGCAGTGGCGTCGGACCCCCGGCTGGAAATGCTGCCGGCCGCTGATCTGGTTCCTCGCCGGCGCCGGCTTGGGGTATCTGCCGCTGCTGCTGCACAACCTGCTGCGCGCGCCGACGTGGCCCTATAAATTCCACACGCACACCCCCATCGGCCGGTGCGACAAGGTGTACCCCGGCCTGATCGTTTTCTGGACAATGTTCCGCATTCTGTTCGACCTGCGGCTGGCCCATCCGCTCTATTCCGCGCTGGTCGGCGTGTGGCTGCTGGTGACGGCTGGCGCGGCGCTCTGGGTCCTGCGGCGCACCCGGCAGGAGTGGTTGGGCGTACTGGACATGGCGCTGCCGCTCGGTTCGCTGTGGATCGTCAGTATCATGATCCTGATCCCGAATTTTTCGGTCAACGCGACGCATCGCCGCTATGGCGAACATCTGGTGCTGGCGGCGATCTGGCTGTTCGCGCGGTTGGCGCCGCAACTGCCGCGCAGCCGCTGGCCGGCGCTGGGACTCGCGGTGGCCGTGTTCGGCGTCTCGTTGGCGAGTTGGAAGCAGCGCCTGAACTACGAGGTGTACGTCAACGATTCGCTGGCCCGGCAACTGCCCGCGGCTGCGGCCGAACTCGAGGCCTTCCAGGCGCCGATCCTGGCCGACTTCTGGGATGCCTACCTGTTGCGCTTCGTCACGGATGGCCGGCTGCCCATCGAGACCTATCCCTGGCAGTTCGTGCGCACGTTCAATGCGGTGCCGGAAGCCGAGCTGCGCCGGCGCACCCTCTGGTTGGTGCGCGAGGAGGCGATCCCGGACGTCAAACACTGGCTGCATTACCTCTTCCGGCCGCCCGGCCTTCTGGATCAGGGCAAAACCTATGCGTTACGACAACCCCTGCAGTTCCGGCAGTTCGAATTCTGGGAGATCGGCGGGCCGCTGGGACCAGAGGAATGGCAGCGGCACGAGACGGGGCGGCAACAGACCCTGTTCCTGTGGGAGTTGGACCCCGCGGAGAGCGTGCGCTTGATGCGCGTCTATTATCCCAGATATTTTTCAACGCCCTCGCTGTCTGACAGTCCAGGGGCTGCCAGACAGCGAGATGGTTAAG
>CAIQIC010000516.1 GCA_903871765.1 uncultured Lentisphaerota bacterium | reverse complement strand
GCTGCTTTATCAGGTTGCCAGCCTGATCGGACCCAGAGCCGGGAGGGTGTTGCTGGCGGCAGGAACCTTGCTGAGTTGTGTCTTCTGCCTCGCGAACGGAGCGACCCTCCGTTACTTTAATCGCGAATTCATCCAGTCGGTCGGTGATTTGCTCAGCTTGAACGTGCGGTTGGCGGATGTGCCTTACTATGCCACCCAGTATGCCTCGGGGCTGAGCGCTTTTCTTTGCATCGCGGCCCATCTGCTGGTCGGTTTCAATTTTTGCCGACGCCCGGTCAAGACCGTCCAATGGCGCTGGTCGATCGTGGGGTTGCTGGCCATACAAAGCGCTGGCCTCGCCCGCGAACCATTCATCGCACTAGCCATCAAACGGCTGGACCACGCCGACCAAACATTCACTGGCGGATATACCTATACCTTTAAGCCGCTGGCCGAGAGCCAGCATCGGCCCCCGGAACGCAGAAGTCAGCTCGGGATAGCCCCCCAGACGGTGATCCTATTCATCAACGAATCGCTATCGCGGTTCTTTCCGTCCAGTGACGGAGCCTCGACCGGACTGATGGCCAAGATTGTCGCGGACTCATCGCCCAAGGCCGGCGCTTGGATCGAGTGCAAATACGCCAAGACCAATGGTACCGCGACTGAGATCAGCGTACCCTCCATGTTGACGGGCGTGGACCCGGTGGAGGAATCGGCGAAGCTTCACGCGATGCCGTTTGTCTTCGATCTGGCGCATGCCGCGGGTTACCGGACCGCGTTCTTCACATCGCAAGATTACAGTTGGGATGGATTCGACGATTTCTATCGCCCGGCGCGGATCGAGACCTATGTCACCGGTAACAACCTCCCCTCCTCGCTCCCCAAGGTCAACGACACGGGGATCGACGACATGGAGATCGCCGATCGGGTGGCGGATTATGTGCGTCACCTGCGGGCGGAGGAGCGCTGTTTCCTGGTCATCAATTCGAACGCCCTGCATGTGCCTTTCCAGACCACCAGCAAGATTCCGCTTCCGAATACTCTGGTCCGCGCCGACCAAAAGGTGGCGTTCATTTTGGAAAGCTATTACGGGCGGATCTTCGCCGCGCTGGAGCACGCGGGCCGGCTGGCGGACAGCCTGATGATCGTCACGTCCGACCACGGCGACATGGATGTGAAGCGCCATCGCAGTGTCGACCGTGTTGGCGACCACTACGACGAGGTCATCACGGTGCCTTTTTACGTCCACCTTCCGGTGCAGACCGCCCCCCAGATCAGGGAACGGATGGCATTAAATGCCGAAAAGACGGTCGCCAATCTCGACATCGCGCCCACCCTCGCGGAAGTCTTTGGCTACGGACCCCCGCCCGGGCTGGACTACGCTGGCTACAGCCTGTTCGCCATCGTCCCTTCCGACCGCCTCGTCTATTGCCTGACATCGAACGAATGGAAGCAATGGAGCCGGCCCGCTTTCAGTCTTTCCCAAGGCACGGAGCGATTTATTTTCATGTCCACCGCGGGCGCTTTTTGGTTCGACGTGGCCCGCGATCCGCAGGAGCAACACGGCGTGACGCATGGCGAGCGCTATGATGCGTTCCTCCAGCGGGCGATGGCAGTCCCGCTACTGCAGGACATGCTGCTACAACTCGACATTGATCGGAAGGACCAACCCACGACGGAATAACGATGCCACTCCGCAATCTATCCCGTCTCGGGATCATCTCGTCGCTGTTTGCGCTGCCGCTGGCGATTGTGGTCTTCACCCGGTTCGCCTTCTGCGACGATGCGCTGGTTGGTATTCGCATCGCCCTGAACCTGAAGAGCGCGGGCGTATTTTGTTTCAACCCGATCGATAGGATCCTCACGTTTGCGAATCCACTCTGGCTGGGCCTCACGAGTTTGGTCCTGACTTTGAGCGACCATTACGGGTTTTGCCTCAAGGTGCTGGCCGGTGGGACGGTCTTGATCGGGGCGCTTTTGACGGTCGTGGATGCCGGCGTCCGCAGTCCCGCGACTTCCCCGGATTGGGGCCGGTTTCGCAAGGGACTGCTCGTCATTGTCGTCATGCCGGCGGTCTCGTTATTTGTGACTGGGGTTGCCAATGGACTGGAGGGGGCGCTGCTGGTTTTTCTGTTCAGTGTGTTCACCGCCGTGCTCAGCGGCGAAAATCGCGCGGCTTCCGATTCGAATCGTGGCCGGCGGACCGCACCGTGGTTCGTTGCCTCGTTGATTTTCCTCACGCAGTTTTCGGCGGTCCTCATGGTCGTGCCGCTGCTCCTCGCCCGGTTGCTGGACCGGCCGTCATGGGCGAAAATACGGCTGGCAATGATCGGCATGCTTCCCGGGGCCATCTGGCTGGGCTTTGCCTGGCTTTATTACGGCAGCATTTTTCCACACAGTCTTCACGG
>CAIQIC010000515.1 GCA_903871765.1 uncultured Lentisphaerota bacterium | reverse complement strand
GGCTGCGGTCGCCCTCCGGGCTCCCTTCGCCGGCCGGGGGGAACGCGCCCCTCAACCATGTAGTGTAATTGATTTGCCCTTTGGACTCACGATCTCAGAAACGGCGCGATCCCGTCGTTCATTTGTTCTCGCACCACCTGTCGGCATTGTTCCCCCAGCGGCATTGAATACAAGAAAAAACGAACATAACACGAACAACACATTGAAGGGCAATAGGATAAAGCTGCATCGATTTGGCGAATATCCTTTGAAAATTCATTTGTGCGGGAGAAATTCACCACGTTTTTCGTCCTTATGGATGCGCCGTTTCCCCAATGATTCACCAGCCCAAACCACTTATTTTTCCTTTGCCAGCCGTGCGAAAAGTGCTATCCTGCCGCCTGAACGCAACGAAAAGGAAGGGGAACACCATGATCAAGAACGCCGTCAAAGCACTACAGAAACACCAAGAAGCCATCAACGAGCAGATCCAGAGCCTTCAAGCGGAAGCGGGGAAGCTGGAAAAAGCTCTCAGCATTTTGGGGAAATTGTCGAAGGTTGTGACGGGAAAGCCCCAGCCGCCCAAAGCCAAAAAGCGCAAGATGTCGGCGGCAGGGCGGAAGGCGATAGCGGCAGGAGCACGGAAACGTTGGGCTGCGATTCGGGCGAAGAAGGCGGGTAAGGCTGCACCCACGCCCGTCAAGAAGCGCAAAATGTCGGCGGCAGGGCGCAAAGCGATAGCCGAAGCAGCCAAGGCTCGGTGGGCAAAAATTCGGGCTGCAAAAGGTACGAAAGCCCCCGCAGCCCCGAAAGCCGAACGCCCCCAGAACAAGATTTCCCTGATGGAAGCGGTGCTGAAGGTGTTGCATCCCGAAAAGGCGCAGAGCATTCCTGAAATCATCTTAGCGGTTGAAAAAAACGGCTACGTGAGCAATTCCGAGTCGTTTGCGACGATCATCGGGCAGACCTTGCGAAAGGCTGGGGACAAGGTTGTTCGGGTCCGGCGGGGGATGTATGCCTTGAACGGGTGACGGGGCGGGGATCTGCTGAAGGCGGACGGACGGGACTTCCGGGCGGAACTTTTCGCTGGCGTGGCAGGAAAAATGAACTGGAAGCAAGGGATTGTTCTTTTTTTTGGTATCGTGGCGTTTACCGTATGGGGGATTGGTTGGTTTATGGGCTTCATTCATGAAACCAACCCGATAATCCTTGTGCTCGGTTGGACGATGATTGTTATTCCGACGGCAGGGTTGTTCGATGTCCTCGGCAGCTAGCGTGTCGGGCTTGGGGACTCCCACCGTCAGAAACCAGGTGGGGATCGGTAAGGGCGTTCGGGTCAGGCGTGGTCAGTATGCCTTGAACGGGTGACGGCTGGGATCTGCTGACGCCTGATGAGCAACCGCCAGGAAAAGCACTTCCCGTGGCAAATCGGTGGCAAATTTTCGCCGCCACTACGCCAAAACAGAGGTGAAACGAGAGTTTTGACAAGCAGGGTAAGGGATTATCGTCGCTATAGTTATGCTAATATAAGCTAGTTATGACAAATCAATCTTTTCCCTGTCCTTGGAAAAATCCGCGCCGCGGCTAGAATGCCCGCATGCCTGCGTCCCCCCACAGCGGCGGCCCGTTGGAGCACCTGTCCGGCACGGTGGAGCGCGTCACGTTCCACAGCGCGGAGACGGGCTTTGCCGTGCTGCGCATCAAGGTCAAGGGCTGGCGCGAGCCGGCGGCGCTGGTGGGGACCACCCCGCAGGTCAACGCGGGCGAGTGGCTGGACGCCGACGGGCGCTGGGTCACCGATACAGAGCACGGCCGGCAGTTCAAGGCCGAGAACATCCGCCTGACGCATCCCGATTCGCTGGAGGGCATCGAGAAATATCTCGGCTCCGGGCTGATCAAGAACATCGGGCCCGTCTATGCCAAGAAACTGGTGACTAAGTTCGGCAAGGAGGTCTTCGACATCATCGAAAACAGCTCCGCCCGCCTGCAGGAGGTCGAGGGCATCGGTCCGCAGCGGCGGCATGCGATCAAGGAGGCGTGGCAGGAGCAGCGCGTCATCCGCGAGATCATGGCGTTCCTGTTCAGCCACGGCGTGACCACCAGCCGCGCGTTCCGCATCTACAAGACCTACGGCCAGCAGTCCATCGAGCGCATCCGGCGCAACCCCTATATCCTGGCCCGCGACATCTGGGGCATCGGCTTCAAGACCGCCGACGAGATCGCCGCGAAGATGGGCGTCGCCCGGGATTCGCCGCTGCGGGCGCGGGCGGGCGTGGAGTACACGCTGCAGGAGCTGACCGGCGACGGCCACTGCGCCTTTCCGCGCGAGGCCCTGGCCACCGAGGCCGCGCGCATCCTCGACGTGGACTTGCCGATCGTGGAAACCGCCATCGGCGACGAGGTCAAGGCCGGCGCGCTGGTGCAGGAGCGCGACGGCGAGGGGCGCGAGCTGATCTACCTGGCCACGCTGCACTACGCCGAGTGCGCGCTGGCCGCGTCGCTCGCGCGGCTGCTGCACGGCCCGCATCCGTGCCCGATCGAGCAGGTGGAAAAGGCCATCGCGTGGGTCGAGGGCCAGGCCAGGTTGCAACTTGCGCCGGCGCAGCGCGAGGCCATCCGTGTTGCGCTCCGCTCCAAGGTCATGGTGATCACCGGCGGGCCGGGCGTGGGCAAGACGACGCTGGTGCATTCGATCCTGCGCATCTACCGCGTCAAGCAGATGCGCGTCATGCTCTGCGCGCCGACCGGCCGCGCCGCCAAGCGCATGAGCGAGGTCACCGGCGTCACGGCCAAGACCATTCACCGGCTGCTGGAATACGATCCCGCCCGGGGCGGCTTCAAGCGCGACCAGCAGCGGCCGCTGGAGGGCGACGTGTTCGTCGTGGACGAGGCCAGCATGGTGGACCTCCAACTGGCGTACCAGCTCATCCGCGCCATACCGACGCGCGCCGCGGTGATCATCGTCGGCGACGTGGACCAGCTCCCGTCCGTCGGCCCCGGCGCCGTGCTGGCGGACCTGATCGCCTCCGGCGCGATCCCGGTGGTGCGGCTGACGGAGGTGTTCCGGCAGGCCGCGGAGAGCGCGATCATCACCAACGCGCACCGCGTCAACCAGGGCCTGATGCCGGAATTTCCGGAGAAGAAGGACGCGGGCGAAACCGCCGCCGCGAAACTGTCGGATTTCTATTTTGTCGAGGCCGACGAGCCCGAGCAGGCGGCCGCGCGCCTGGTCAAGCTGATCCGCGAAAGCATCCCGCGCCGCTTCGGCTTCAAACCGCTCGACGACATCCAACTGCTGACGCCGATGCAGCGCGGGGGGCTCGGCGCGCGTGCGCTGAACGCCGCCTTGCAGGCCGCGCTGAATCCGCACGGCGAGGCGATCGAGCGTTTCGGCTGGTCGTTCCGCGTCGGCGACAAAGTGATGCAGATCGTTAACGACTACGACAAGGACGTGTTCAACGGCGACATCGGCCGGATCAAATCCCTGGATCGCGAAAGACACGAGGTGCGCGTGGTGTTCGACGAGCACGAGGTGGTCTATGATTTCGAGGAACTCGACGAATTACTGCCGGCCTATGCCACCACGATCCACAAGAGCCAGGGCAGCGAATATCCGTGCGTGGTGGTGGTGATGCACACCGCGCACTTCGTCCTGCTCCAGCGCAACCTGCTCTACACCGCCATCACCCGCGGCCGCAAACTCGTCGTGCTGGTCGGCTCGAAGAAAGCCATCGGCCTGGCCATCCACCGCACCGACGTCAAGCAGCGCATCACCACGCTCGCCGCGCGCTTGCGCGCGGCGGTGTGATGGATGGCGTGCCACAACGCCAAGCTCGGCGCAGTCATCCACAGATCCCGACGCTCTGGAGGTCGGGACGCCGCGAGGCGCCCAAACCGCGCTCATTTATTTTGCCCGAGGAGCGGTTGGCGCGGGTGCCCACCGCCACACGCGCGGGCGCGTGGGCTCCGCGGAATTTGGACCTGTAGTTATCCACACTTGATATCACAGCGAGCCCGGTCTTCAAATACGCCCTTGACTTCCCAGCTTTGTTAGGGCAACATTTTATGAAATCGAAGCTTCCGGCCGGTTTCCAAGGTGGGCGCTCGTACCACCCTGGAGCGCGGCCAAGCAAATCGAAATCTAATAGAAGGAATGGTTGCTATTTCGGCGAAGGGGTAGTAGGTTGCAACCAATAAATACGAAGGGAGAATGGATCATGCGCGGTTTAATATTCCTTGCGATTGTGGTGGGCATCATTGCCGGCATCTGGAAAGTATTTACGAAAGCGGGCAAGCCCGGGTGGGCAGCCATCGTCCCGATTTACAACCTCATCATCTTGCTTGAGATCGCGGGCAAGCCGCTCTGGTGGTTCATCCTGTTTCTCATCCCGATCGCCAATCTGGTCGCGGCGATTCTGGTTGGCATCGCTGTCGCGCAGAAATTCGGCAAGGGCAGCGGCTTTGGCGTGGGCCTCGCTCTGTTGGGCTTTATCTTCTATCCCATACTGGGCTTCGGCGACGCCAAATATCAGGGCGCGTCGCAACCGCCGCCCGTGTAGTTTCGGCCGCGTGTACTGGGTCAAGATCGCCGCGCCCGCGGCCTGACCAATCGCGTCAAAAGAGCTTTTTCAGCTTGGCGAGAAACGCCGGCGCGGCGGGATCGCCTTCGGCGGGGGCCCAGGCGGCCTTTTCCTCCGGCTGCAGCGGACGGTAGGGGCCGGCTTTGGCTTCGAAGAAGATGGTGCCTGTCGCCAGCGCCACCAGCGCATGGAACAGCCCGTGCGGGATCGTGACCGCGACGGACTCCCCGCCGGCTTCGAGCAGCACGGTGCCGGTCACCTGGCCGGCGTCGTCGAACATCACCAGCCCCAGGCGGCCGCGGACCATGACCATGGTTTCGTCCTTGGTCGCCTCGCTGTGGCAGTGCGGCGGGATGTAGGTGTCCGGCTCCAGCGCGTTCAGCAGCCGGTTACAGGGTTCCTGTTCGGAGCGGTGGAGGTTGAAGTTCTTCCGCCGCCGGGCCGCCTGCCGGGCCTGCGCCGAGAGGTCGTCCAGCAAATCCCGTCCGATCACCTGCCCTGGGTTCATGGTATCTCCATCCGAACGCGGCTATCGTCGCAGAAATCATCCGGCCGTCAAGGGCGTAGGCGACGAAAGGAAAAGCCGGAAAAGCCCGGACTTGCAGGAAGTCCGCCCGCAGGTTATGCTAAAGCCGTTATTTTGGAGTTGCACATGGCCCATGGAACGGCAGAGAAATCACTGGTTTTGAGCGAACGGTGGCGGCTGGCCGCGCTGGAACGGGAGCAGGTGATCCAACTGGGATTCATGGCGGTGATCATCGGCTTTGTTTTTTCCCTGTTCCACCTGCTCGGCAACACCGTGGCCGACGTCAACAGCCAGTCGGCTTTCGTGTGGATGGTGTCGCGCTGGAACGACAGCATCTCCTACGGCGGCGTGGATTGGTCCTTCGGCTGGGTGATTCCCCCCATCTGCCTGCTGGCGGTCTGGTTTCGCCGCCGCGAGCTGCTATCCGCGCCGAAGGCGATCAACCAGTGGGGGCTGGCCGTGATCGTGCTGGCGCTGCTGGTGCACTGGTTGGGGGCGAAGATGCAGCAGACGCGTTTGTCCCTGGCCAGTTTGATCCTGTTGCTGTGGGGCCTGCCGCTGTATTTCTTCGGCTGGCAGATGGCCAAGATGCTGATCTTCCCTTGCGCGTACTTGATTTTCTGCATTCCGTTGACGTTTTTGGACACGCTGTCGTTCCCGCTGCGCATGTTCGTGACACACGTGGCCACGGCGATGCTGAACATCATCGGCATCGAGGCGCACCAGTCCGGTTCGGCGATTATTGGGGTGGGCGGCGGGTTCAGCTTTGACGTAGCGGACCCGTGCAGCGGCTTGCGCTCGCTGCTGGCCATGACGGCGCTGACGGCGATCTATGCGTATTTCACGCAGAAGACCCTGCTGAAAAAGTGGGTCCTCTTTCTGACCTGCATTCCGCTGGCGATCGCCGGCAACATTGCGCGCGTCATCACTGTGGCCCTGGTGGCCGCGGCGCTCGGTGACAAGGTTGCGTTGGGGCTGTACCACGATTATTCGACCTACATCCTGTTTTCGGTGGCGGTGGTCTTCATGATCGGCATCGGCGTGCTGCTGAACACGGATTTCGTCCGGGTCGGCCGGCGTTTGAAAGCCTGGTTGACCCAGCGGGTTGAACACCCGGCGTGAAAGATCGGTCCTCGTGAAGTATAAACCTTTTGTCACCGTCATTGGCTTGCTGGCGCTGACGGCGCTGGCGTTGATGTTTACCGTGGATGTGAGCCTCGTGGACCAACCGGGGGTACGGATGGTGTTGCCCGTCCGGCTGGGTCCGTGGACCGGACTTGAATTGCGGTTCTGCCACAATCCGGAATGTCAGAAGGACTTCACGATTGACCAGGTGAAGAAGCCGGACATCTGTCCGGCGTGCGGCAAGCCGCTGCACACCATGAGCCTGCCGGAATATGAGCAGTTGCCGAAGGACACCCGGTTCATCAAAGCGCGGTACACCAATTCCGCCGCCGAACAGGTCATCGTCTCCATTGTGCTGAGCGGTCGGGAACGCGAGAGCATCCATCGGCCCGAGCGCTGCCTGGTCGGGCAGGGCAACAGCATCGATTCCAGCCATGTGCTGGCCGTGCCGATGGCGGGGCGGAAGCCCTTGGGCGTGATGGTCATGGAAACCACGCGGCCCGAGAATAAGGAGCTTCACCGCCCGTCATGGAACGGCTATTTTGCATATTGGTTCGTAGGCCAGGGCCGGGATACGCCCTATCACCTCGAACGCATGTTCTGGCTGGGCTGGGATCGTATCGTGCACAGCTTGGCGCATAAGTGGGCCTACATTGCCGTGGCCGGGAGCCGCGATAAGAAAACCACGGCTTACCAGGACCAAATCAAGAGCCTGGTCGGCCTGCTGCATCCGGCCCTGGTGGCGTCGCCCACGGAGCTCGCCCAGCCTTGAACCGGTGCATTTTCTTGGGGGAGGGCCGGTGAACACAGATCGGGTGGCGCGGATCGGGCCGGTGTGTACCCTCACCGCTGTTTTCCGCGACGTGCCGTGGCGGGCTGTCGGGCATCCCGCGCGGCGCGGCCGGCGGGGGTGGCTCGCGGTTGGCCTCCTCCTGCTGGCGTTGCGGCTGGCGCCTGTGCCGGCCCCTGCGCTGGCGCCGCACGAGGTGCTGCTGCTGGTCAACCAGAACTCTGCGCGCTCGCTGGCCCTGGCCAACCGTTACGTCGCGCTCCGCCGGCTGCCGCCCGAAAACATCGTATACCTGGCCCTGCCCGACAGCGTGCTCGAACCGCGCGCGGAGTGCACCCCGGCCGAATTCACCAGTTGGATCTGGGAACCCGTCCGGGACCTCCTGCGCGCGCGCGGCCTCGAGGACCGCATTCTCGCCTGGGTCTATTCGGCCGATTTCCCGGTGCGCATCACCACCGCGCCGCCCCTGTCTCTCACCGGCATGACGTTGGTCCGCAACCAGATGCCACCGGCCGGTGCGGTGTCCACCGGCCTCTATGTTTCCGTGTATTTTGCCGGCCCTGACCGGCCCAACGGCCCGCAGGCGGACAGCCGTTCCTTCCGCTGGTTTCGCGACACCACCCCGGGCGAGCTGCCGCTGCCGGCGATGTTGCTGGCCCACACCGGCGCGCGCGGCCTGGAACTGAACGAGGCCTGCCAAACCCTGGACCGGGCCAGCGCCCCGCTGGCCGGGGCCACCGGCGTCGTCTGGTTGGTGGCCACCGATGACATCCGCTCGAAAATGCGCGCCTGGCAATTCCCCCAGGTTCGGGCCGAACTGGCGGAGGCCGGCGTGGAGGCCGTGATCACCAACACCTGGCCGGCCGGCGGCGCGCCGGCGGCGCTGGGCCTGATGTCCGGCGCAGCCTGGGTCACGCCGCCGGCGATCGCCTACCAGCCGGGTTGTTACGCCGACCATTGCACCAGCTTCGGCGCGCTGTTCCATGTGGCCGACCAGACGAAGCTGACCGTCTGGCTGCGGGCCGGCGCCGCGCTGTCCGCCGGCACGGTAATCGAGCCGTATTCAGCCTGGCCCAAATTCCCCGCCGCGCGCTTTTTCGCGCACTATGTGCACGGTTGTTCGGCGCTGGAGAGCCTCGCGCAGTCCGTCCGCTGCCCGCTGCAACTGCTGCCGGTGGGCGATCCTCTGGCCGCGCCGTGGGGCCAGACGTTCCAGGTGCGCCTGCAGAAAACGGAGGCGGCCGGCCGGATCACTTACCGCCTGCAGTGCTTGTCCGCGGAGGCGCTGGTGCCGCGCATCCGGTTCTTTCTCGACGGCCGGCCCTGCGGCGCGGAAGGCTATGCCGAGCAACGGGTCATCGAGACCGCCGCGCTGTCCGCGGGCTACCACCGGGTGCTGGCCGTCGCGTCCACCGGGTTGCTCGTGAGCCACGCCGCCGCCGCGGACAACGGCTTTTTGCTGGACCGCCCGGGCCGCGCCGTGACACTCGGCGGCGTGCAGTCCGGCGAGCGCCGGGACCTGTTTCATCCGCTGCGGCTGACCGTCACGGCCGCCGGCGCGCCGCGCGAAGTGGGCCTGTACAGCGGCGAGCGGCTGCTGGCGCGCGGCGGCCGCGGCGATTTCACGCTGGATCCGGCGGTACTCGGCGTCGGCGCGGTGGAGTTGCAGGCCGCGGCATTTCACGCGGATGGCGCGGTGGTCCGCGGTGCGCCCGTGCGCTGCGAGATCCAGTGCCTCAACCGGCCGCCGGTCATCCGCGAGTTCCAGTGGCAGTCCGGCCCGGCGCCAACCATCGCTGTGTGGCCCGTCGTGTCCGATCCGGACGGCGACCCGGTGTCGCTGGCGTGGTTCCAGCCGTTGCCGCTGACGCCCGCGGACGCGGCCGCCGCGCCGGGGGGCGTGGTGCGGAGCACGCCCGACGGGGCGGCGTTCAGTACGACCCAAACCGCCGCCGTCTGGCTGTTCCCCCGGCGCCAGCGGGGGCCGTTGACGGAAATCGCCGTGACGGTGCGCCCGAACGCGGATGCGCTGGCGGCGCCGGCGCGCGCCGGCCTGGTCTTCGGCGTCCACGGCGCGGCGTATGAATTTTTCGGCCTCGACGGTGAAACCAGCAGTTGGATGATGGGCGCCTATCGCGCCGGTGCGCTCGCGCCGGTGGCCGCGCGCGGCGCGCCCGTGCGGCCGGGCGGCGCCTACCGGCTCAGCGTTCGCGCGGGCGCGGACGGCCGTCTCGAATGCCGCGTGAACGACGAACTGGTGCTGCAGCGGGAAAAAATGTCGCTGGACGGCGAGGGCGTCGGTCTGCTGGTCAGCGGGCCTGGCGCGGTTTTTACCAACCTGCTGGTCAGCCCGCCGGATTTTCCCCGGGACGTGCTGGAGTGCGACGAGCACCGGCTGCTGGTGCGTCAGCCGGCGGCGGTGAAGGCAGCCGGGTTACTGCTCCAGGCCAGCGACGGCCATGCGGCAACCCGCCAAGCCCTGCCGGCCTTACCATGACAGGCTGGCGGACCGCTTCGTGGGCGTCCTCCGGAGGAGGACAGCCCCGCGCAAGCAACTGAACAATTCCCGCGGGGCTGGAAGCCCCGCCCACAAAGCTCCCACGCAAGCAAGCGAAACAAACGGCGCACGACTATTCTCCGCGCAGGACACCCGCAACAAATCATGATCCCCACCTTCCGCCCCTGTCTTCCGCCACGGCGGCTGGCGGTCAGCCGCGATAAAATGCGCGGATGGCGGCGACGACGCCGGCGGCCTGGTCGTCGGTGAGTTCCGGATAAATCGGCAGGGCCAGCGTTTCACGCGCGGCGCGTTCGCTCTCCGGAAAATCGCCCGCCCGGTGACCCAACGCGGCAAAGCAGGCCTGCAGGTGCAGCGGCACCGGATAATATACTTCGTGGCCAATGTCCCGCGCCGTCAGAAACGCGCGCAACTCGTCGCGGCGCGGCGCGCGCAGAATGTATTGGTTGAAGATGTGACAGTGGCAGTGGGCGTCGTCCGTCCGGCCCGCGTCGGCACACGGCGTCGTCGGCAGGGTCAGCGGCGCGGGGGCGAGGCCGGCGGCGCGGAAGAGCCGGTCGTACCGCGCGGCATTGCGCCGGCGCGCGGCGGTCCAGTCATCGAGATGCTTCAGCTTCACGTGCAACACCGCGGCTTGCAGCGCGTCGAGCCGGAAATTGCCGCCGATGACCTGGTGATAATACTTCGGCTCCATGCCATGATTGCGTAGGCGGACGAGCCGGGCCGCGCGCGCCGGGTCGTTGGTCGTCACCAGACCGCCATCGCCGGCTCCGCCGAGGTTCTTGGACGGGAAAAACGAGAAGCAGCCGTAAGCGCCCAGGGCGCCCGCCCGCCGCCCGCGGTATTCCGCGCCGATGGCCTGGCAGGCATCCTCGATCACCGCCAGCCCATGTTGCGCGGCCAGCGCGAGGATCGGTTCCATCTCCGCCATGCGGCCGTAGAGATGCACCGGAAGGAGCGCCCGGGTGCGGGCGGTGATCCGCCCTTCGATTTGCCGCGGATCAAGATTGAACGACACCGGATCGATGTCCACGAACACCGGCCGCGCGCCAAGCCGGGCGATGGAACCGGCGGTGGCAAAGAACGTGTAGGGGGTGGTGATGACTTCGTCACCAGCCCCGATGCCTTCGGCCATCAGCGCCATGAGCAGGGCGTCGGTGCCGGAAGAGACGCCGCAGGCGTAGGCGACGCCGCTGTAGGCCGCGATGGCCTGTTCGAAGGCCTGCACGTGCGGGCCGAGAATGAAACTCTGCGCCGCGAACACCGCGGCCACGGCGGCCTCCACGTCCGGTTGGATGGCGCGATATTGCGCCTGCAGATCGAGCAACGGGATCTTCATGGGCGGGTCAGAAGGGTCGCGCGGGCTTTAGTAATACGCGTTGGTTTCGATGATGGAAGTAACCTGATCGACCAAATCGGCATGGCCGTCCACATAACCCACGGTGCCAAACCCCACCCGGCGGTGCCAGTACTTGGTGTTGGCGGAATTCAAACAGGGCTCGACAATCACCGCCTTCCGACTGGGCGAGCTGACTTGGCCGATGCTCACGCCGGCGATATTGGTCAGACCGATCGCGCTGTACGTAGTGGCGGCATACGCATAGCTGGAACTGTTGGGGTCATAGTCATAACAGGATTTCGTGCCGGTGTTCACCGGCCAGCTCGTGGCGCCCTTGTCGCTGAGGCAGCGCAGCACAGCGCGCGTGTTGAGCTGGTTGGTGAGCAGTGGCATC
>CAIQIC010000514.1 GCA_903871765.1 uncultured Lentisphaerota bacterium | reverse complement strand
GACTACATGGGCATGCTGGCCACGGTGATCAACGCCCTGGCGCTGCAATCGGCGCTGGAGCAGGCGCAGTTGCACACACGCGTCATGACCTCCATCGCCATGCCGGCGGTGGCCGAGCCGTTCATCCGCCGCCGGGCCATCCGGCATCTGGAAAAGGGCCGCATCGTGATCTTCGGCGCCGGCACGGGCAATCCGTTTTTCACCACCGACAGCGCCGCGGCGCTGCGCGCCAGCGAGATCGGCGCGGACCTGCTGATCAAGGGCACCAAGGTGGACGGGATCTACAATGCCGACCCGCTGAAGGTGCCCACGGCCCGGCGTTACAAGCGGATTTCCTACTCCGACGCCATCCGCCGGCAACTGCGGGTCATGGACACGGCGGCGTTCTCGCTCTGCCAGGAAAACAACATTCCCATCATCGTGCTGAACTTTTTCAAGAAAGGCGAAATGGTGCGCGCGCTGCAAGGCGAACCGGTGGGTACGCTGGTGCATGTCTAGGCGCCTGCGCAGGGAGGTTACCTCATGGAATCGCTCGATGACGTATTGCTGGAAGCCGACGACAAGATGACCAAGTCGGTGGAGGTGTTGAAGCAGGGTTTTGCCGGGTTGCGTACCGGCAAGGCGTCACCCAGCCTCGTGGAGAACATCACGGTGGAATACTATGGCGCCCCCACCCGCCTGCGCCAGATTGCCGGCATCGCCACCCCCGAACCGCGATTGATTGTCATCAACGCCTACGACCCCACCGCCCTGCCGGCCATCGAAAAAGCCATCCTGGCGGCGAATGTAGGCATAACGCCGATCAACGATGGCCGCCTCATCCGCGTGCCGATCCCGGAACTCAGCGAGGAACGGCGCAAGGAATTGATCAAGGTCGGCAAGCGCATCGCCGAGGACGCCCGCATTGCCATTCGCGGCGTCCGGCGCGACGCCAACGAGCAGATCAAGGCCTTGCAGAAGAGCAGCACGATCACCGAAGATGACGAGCGGCACGGCTTGGCGGAGATCCAGAAATACACCGACGATTTCATCCGGAAAGTGGATGATCTGCTGGCGGCCAAGGAAAAAGACATTCTCGCCGTCTGACCCGCCTCCGCGCCCGCCGGGCGCGGCTCCGCCGCCGGCGCGGGAGCGTCAACGATCCTGGTGTATCATCGGCAGCGGCGGGGGGGCTTTGCGCGCTTTGGTCCCGGAGGCATCGTTCTTCGACGCCGACAGCGCCATGATACCGAGGAGCAGGCCCACGAAGATGAGCACCACCAGCGCATGGGCTAACGGACTGGGATCGCTGCGTCGCTGCACCGGCTGCTGCACCATGCTTGGCATTCCGTTCCGGGCCTCGTCAACCATCTTCGCCTTCTGATCCATAACTTTCGCAAAATACATCATGCCCTCAGCTTGAACAGGTCGTCCCCCGGCGCAGGATAAAACAGCAGGATGCATGCCAATCCGCCGGCCTCAGCGCCGGCGGCCGCCGGCGCCCCGCCGGCCAGCACAAATCCCGGCGCGAAGGAAAAGCTGGCGTTTTTTCTGATTTCCGGTATGCTGACCGCGACCCCATGAAAGGAACGTTCATGATCCACGCGTTGGCTTGGCCAGTCCGTCGCTGGACGCTGGTGGCTGCCTGCGTCTTGAACATAACCGCATGCCAGGCGCAGGACCAGACGCCTCCGCCGGAACCGGAAAGGAAATCCATGATCACCATCAAGACCTCCCAGGGAACCATGCAGGCGGAATTGTTCGCGGACAAGGCGCCGGAGACCGTGAAGAATTTTCTGCAGTACGTGAAGGCCGGCCACTACAACGGCACGATTTTTCACCGGGTCATCAAGGGCTTCATGATCCAGGGCGGCGGCTTCACCAAGGACTTTGCCGAGAAGCCGACCCGGGCGCCCATCCGCAACGAGGCGGCCAACGGCCTCAAGAACGTGCGTGGTACGCTGGCCATGGCGCGCACGTCCGACATCCACAGTGCCACCAGCCAGTTTTTCATCAACGTCGTGGATAACGGCTTCCTCGATTACCGCGCGTCCACGCCCGAGGGTTTCGGCTACTGCGTTTTCGGCAAGGTGACCCAGGGCCTGGACGTGGTGGACAAGATCCGCGCCGTCCGCACCGGCAACCACGGCTCGTACGGCGACGTGCCGGTGGAGCCGGTCGAAATCCTGGAAATCACCGTCCAGGCTCCGAAATAGATTTGCGCTTCGGGATGCCGGCGCCGTCAGCAGCCCAACGGGTTTCCGGTCCGCAGGACGGCCATCAGCAGTGAACTCGGCGTCTCCACCCTCCGCTCCCCCGGCGCTCCCCGACTTTTCCGGCCTCACACCCGATCGCGTCATCACGCTGGTGGAGCAGGCCCTGGGCTGGCGCAGCAGCAATTTCTGCCGGCCGCTGACCAGCTACATCAACCGCGTCTACGAGGTCGAACGCGAGGATGGCGGCTGGGTCATCGCCAAGTTTTACCGGCCCGGCCGCTGGAGCCTGGCCGCGCTGCAGGATGAACAGGAATTTCTGCGCGAACTCAACGAGCAGGAAGTGCCGGTGATCGCCCCCCTGCCTGGCCGCGACGGCGCCACGCTCCAGGAACACGACGGCCTGCGCTTTGCGTTGTTTGCCAGGCACGGCGGACGGCCGTTGGACGAGCCCACCCTGGAGCAATGGCGGGAGCTCGGCCGGCTGCTGGCCCGCGTGCACGCCGTGGGCGCCCGGCATCCGCCCCGCGACCGGCTGGAACTCGGTCCGCGCCGGTCCAGCGCCCGGCATCTGGACTTCATCCTGGAGTCCG
>CAIQIC010000513.1 GCA_903871765.1 uncultured Lentisphaerota bacterium | reverse complement strand
TGTTGCAGGGGCAGCTATCGGGCATGCAGAGCCGGCACAGGTTGATGATCCCACTGGGATTATCAAGAAACCTATTCCGGAAAGGCTTGTTGTGTTCACGTTCGACGACGGCTGTGCCAGTCATGCGACGGTTGCGGCTCCGATACTTAGGAAGCATGGTTTCAGCGGCACGTTCTATGTCTCGGACGCCTATGGGTTTCGCGAGCGCAAGGACTGGTACATGACGTGGCGGCAGATAAAGGGCATGTCCGATGATGGCTTTGAGATCGGCAATCACACCCGGGGACATGGGCAATTATCGCTTACAGATGTTGGAGGTTGCCAAGCCTATGTGTGGACCCTGGAGGACGAAATGATCGCCAACAGGATTCCCAAGCCGACGACTTTCTGCTGGCCTTTCTATGATGTGAATCCGAAGTTCTACCCTCTCCTGAGCAGTTGGGGGTATATTTTCGCAAGAGGTGGATATGGCCGCACGTATCGACCCGCCGTGGATAACCCGTTTGATGCGCCCTCGTTTGCCGTTGGCGGTGTGGGGATGACCATGGAGGGCTTCATCAGTGCTGTTCAGCAGGCCACGGCCGGCAGGGTGGTTATTCTCTGTTTTCACGGCGTGCCGGATATGGAGCATGCCGGCGTCGGAACCGACCCCGATCTGTTCGAAGATATGGTGGAATACCTGAAGGACAACCATTACAAGGTCATCGCCATGCGCGATCTGGCCGAGTACATTGATGTGGCCAAAGCGGCGAAACTTCCGCCGACCAAGGCGAAACTTGAGAATCCCGGCCCCGCCCTGCTGGTCAAGGGTGACAAACCCTATGTTCCCAGGAAGCGTGACCACAAGAGCTATGCTTTCCCAAGTGAGCTGACCGGCCCATGGACGGTGAAAGAGATCTACCGTTTGCACTTGCCGGACTCCGTCTTCGGCGCGATCAACGGGTCCAAGATCACCCTCTATGTCCCCGCGTCCACCAATGTGAAGACGCTCGCTCCGGCTTTTGAGCTGGCGCGTTTCGCCAAAGCAAATCCGGCCTCCGGCACGGAGCGGGACTTCAGCACGCCGCAGACCTATACCATCACGGCCCAGGACGGCTCCACCCGGGACTATAGCGTGCAGGTGGTGCAAACCGGGGTGCCGATGCACTTCACCTGGACGTCGAACACGGCGGGCAGCTTCGATGACGGCGCGCAATGGAAAAGCAATCTTGGCGCTGTCGCGGCCCCCGCCGCTGGAGGGAATTCCGACACCATCCTTAATTTCTATACGTCGGGTAGATACGCAGTGACGAGAGAGGGCGCCGGCGATTTCGTGCTCAACCAGCTCAATTTCGGCAGCTCTTCCCTGACGCTGACCTCCCAAGGCGCCCTGGTATTCGTCAAGAGCGGCTCGTACTCCGCTTTGCCTTACATGAACAGCCAGAATCGCGCGGAGGTTACGATCAAAGCGCCAATCAGGCTCGATGCCGATCTCACCATTGACGGGCTCGAACTCGATGACACGCGCGTGTTCCTGCCGGGGTTGATTTCCGGCACCGGCGCCTTGATCAAGAACGGCCCCCACACGGTTTACATAAGTAATTCGACCAACACCTACAGCGGCGGTACGATCGTCAATGACGGTTCTGTTTCTTTTTCAAGTCAGGGACTGGGAACAGGGCCGGTAACGATAAACAATGAAGGGGCAGTCGGCATCGGCGGAGCTCCGGTTATGAATACACTCACCGCAAACGGCGGACGCGTCTTTTCCGGCGGTAACGGCCTCTGGAACGGGCCTGTTACGTTGAACGGGAACACCAAGGTCAGTGCTTACGAATGCCTGGAGTTCAATTACAAACAAGGCGGAATCAGCGGGCCCGGCGGCCTCACGCAGACCGGGCATCGCGTCGACCATGGGATCAGGAGCGGTACGGTCAAGCTCTTCGGGCGCAATACGTACACGGGGGTCACCAAGGTTGAAATGGGACTCCTGGAAGTCATGTCTTCGCTCTACAACAATGAGCCTGCGCGCTGGACCCCGGCGAATATTATCGTGAATGGGGCGGCGGGTGAGCTGCGGTTGCATGTCGGCGGTCCGGGCGCGTTCACGGCCGAACAGGCCGGCACGCTGCTCAGGAACATCTGCACGGGGGTCAGCAGCAACGGCCTGATGGCCGGCGGCACCTTCGGCCTGGATACGACAGGCGCCACGAATGTGCAGGAACTTGCTGTCACTATCGCGGACTCCACGGGTCCGGGCGGCGGCGGCATTCTTCTCAAGAAATGCGGCGGTGGAACCTTGAAGCTGTCAGGCGCCAATACCTACAGCGGCCAGACGATCCTGGCGGGTGGCACTCTGATCGTAGATTCGTTGAATAGCCTTGTTAAAGGCAAGGCCAGCAGCAGCCTGGGCGCGCCGAAAACCGCAAGCGATGGTGAGATCATGATGAGCAGCGGCTGTGTTCTGATCTATACCGGCAAGGGCGAGGCCACCGACCGGACACTGAACCTTCCAGGCGACAGGGACACGATTACGTTGGATCAGTCTGGAACGGGCCTGTTGAAGCTGACCAGCCCCTTTGTGATGTCCGGCTATGCTGAAAGCAAAACGATTATTCTTGCCGGCTCAAGCGCCGGTGCTGGTGAATTTGCCGGCGACATTGACAACCCCTACGACCGCGCAGGCCGGGCGACAACCTCTGTCACCAAATCCGGCACCGGCACCTGGACGCTCTCCGGCGCCAATACCTATACCGGTCCGACGACGGTGGCCGGCGGCACGCTGACGCTGGCAAGCGCGCGCAGCCTGGGTGACAAAACCGACGTTTATGTTTCCGCAGGTGCACTGCTGGACCTGAACTTCAAAGGAGAACTGCGAATCGGCAAGCTCTATCTCGACGGGAAGCTGCAACCCGCGGGCACGTACACGGCAGGAAACGCTCCGCAATACCTCAAGGGGAAAGGGGCTTTGAAGAATCAGGGAACATGAGGCAGGGCGCGCACCCCGTTGCGCGCCGCGGACGGCGGCGGCGCGCCGTCCCTGCCATTAAACAGTAGGAAACGAAGTGAGAACAGAAAAGAAATGTGATGAAGAAATTGATGCTCGTATTGTTGAGTCTTGCTGCTATCTCGCTGCTGGCGCAGGAAAAGGCTGAGCCGATTGACCGGCAGGCGTTGGTCACGCGGCACAACATAGAATGCAACGCGCTCGCGACAACGCTGCCGCTTGGCAACGGTGAATTCTGCTTTACGGCCGACGCGACAGGCCTGCAGACATTCGCGGGCAATGCGCTGGCGCACTGGGCCTGGCACTCGTTTCCGCAGAAGAGCGAGCTCTTCCCGGTGAACCTCGGCCGGCTGCGTTTGTGCCACGGCAGTGGCAGCGCAATCACGAAAAATGAAATCACCGCGGTAAAACGCACTCTCGATCTCTGGAGCGGCACGCAGACCGCACAGTTCGACATCGCCGGCCAACCGGTGCGCGTCGCGACGTGCGTTGATCCGAAGAACGATGCCGTCGCGGTGCGGATCGAATCGCCGCTGCTGGCGCTCGGCGTGACGCTCGACTTCCCCTATGCCTGGACGAAAGAGGATCCGTGGCTCGGCGACTGGTCGCAGCCGGAGCGGCACACAACAGACCTGACGCGGCCGGGCGAGCGCGTCGCCGACTTTGTACGCACGCTGGATGCTACGCGTTATCACGTCCGCCTGGTCTGGTCCGCGGGCGCGCAGCTCGTGGCGCCGACGAATGCGCCGAACCCGAAAAGGGTGGTCCAGCAGGCGCTCTATGGCGACCAGGATACGTGGAGCGATGTGACCGCGAAGGTCCTCGCGAAAATTCAGGAGGGAAAGTTTTACCTCACGCCCGGCTATGACTGGCTCGGCGATCCGCTGCCGGGCCGGGCCAAGCAGCTCAAGCTGACCATCGTGACGGACGGCCGCGAGGAAACGGTCGCCGTCGCCGATGGCGAGCTGTTCAGCCTTGCGCCGCATGCGTCGCCGCACGCCTTCCAGCTGACGAGCGCCGGCACCAATCGGCTCGACTTCGTCTGCGCCTTCGCAGCCATGCCGGTCACGGCGGAGTTCCCCGACGGTGACAAGGTTTTTGACGCCAGCGCCCAGGCTTGGAAATCCTTCTGGAGCACCGGCGGCGCGATCGACTTGTCCGGCAGCCGGGATCCGCGCTGGCGCGAGCTGGAGCGGCGCGTGGTGCTCTCGCAATATCACACCGCGACGCAGTCGTCGGGCAGTTGGCCGCCGGCCGAAAGCGGTCTGTTCGGCTCGACGGCGTGGGGCGGCCGGTTCCACATGGAGATGGTTTGGTGGCATCTGGCACACTTCGCCCTCTGGGACCGCTGGGACCGCGCCACCAACGCGCTGGGCTGCTACCAGCGCTTCACGCCCACGGCGCGCGCGCTCGCCGAGCAAGGCGGCTACCCGGGGCTGGAATGGCCGAAGTGCGTCGGGCCGGAAGGGCGCAGCTCCCCGTGGGTCGGCAACCATGTGCTGCTCTGGAAACAACCGCACCCGATCTTCTTCGCGGAGCTGGATTATCGCCGGAACCCGGCGCGCGCGACGCTGGACAAATGGCGCGACGTGGTCTTCGGCACCGCCGAGTACATGGCCGCTTATCCCACGCGCGATGCCGCGACCGGTCTCTATTCGCTCGCGCCGGTGATGCCGCCGAGCGAGCAAGGCATCACGCGCGATACCGTTTTCGACCTCGCCTACTGGCGCTGGGGCCTGGACAAAGCCCAGGCATGGCGGGAGCGCCTGGGTTTGAAGCGCGAGCCGCGCTGGGACGAGGTCCGTAAGAATCTTGCGCCCCTGCCGGTGGTGGATGGTCTCTTCGTCCATTCCGCCGAGTGGCACGACACCTATACCAAGCGGAATTTTGAACATCCCGATCCGATCGGCGTCTTTGGCATGTTGCCGCCGCTGGAGGGGGTGGACGCGGCGACGGCCCACCGTACCGTGCTCAAGGTCTGGGAAACGTGGAACTGGGACCGCTGCTGGGGCTGGGATTTTCCGTGGATCGCCATGGCCGCGGCACGCACCGGCCACCCGCAAATCGCGGTCGATGCCCTGCTCGCAAAAAGTCCACGCAACGATTACGATCTCCGCGGCATCAATACCGGCGGACCTTGTCCCTACCTGCCCGGCAATGGCGGCTTGCTGTATGCGGTGGCCATGATGGCGGCCGGATGGGATCCGCCTACGCCGGGAGGCTTCGACCTCTGCCAAGGCTCCGGCGGACAAGTTGGCGTGACAAGTGGTGCTCCGCAGCGCGACGCCCCCGGGTTTCCGGACGATGGTTCGTGGGTGGTGAAGTGGGAAGGGTTGAAGAAGGCGCCGTAGAAGAGAATGTTGAATGCGGAAGGATGAATGCTGAATGCCGAAGGGGAAGAAATGAAGCAAGTGACAACAAGAATAGCTTGGATGTGTTCGGTGCTCTTGGCGGGTGTGATGAGCGGGCGGGCGGAGCCGGCCAAGGTGGACGATCCCGCGGGAGTCCTGCGGAAGCCGATTCCGGATAAACTGGTGGTGCTCACGTTCGACGACGGGCCGCTCAGCGGTTATACCGTGGTGGCCCCGATCCTGAAGTCGCTGGGATTCAACGGCTCTTTTTATGTCTGCGACTTTGATTCGTTCAGGACGCGCAAGGACTGGTATATGACGTGGCGGCAGATGAAGGAGATGGCTGATCAAGGCTTTGAAATCGGCAACCACTCAGCGGGTCACTCCCAGGGATTTGATGCCATGATGACGATGGAGGATGAACTGCTGGCGAATAATGTTCCCAAGCCTACGACCATGGCCTGGCCCCTTCACTATGCGAATGTGACGCCTGACTTCTATGCGGCTGGCTACATCTTTGCACGGGGCGGCCATAATCGCGCATACAGGCCGACGGTAGACAATCCCCTCGAAATTCCTTCCATGTGGTGCAATAATCTTGAAGAGTTTGTCAAAATGGTTCGACAGGCCGCCGGCGGTAAAATCGTGGCGATCTGTTACCACGGCGTGCCGGACATGGAACACCCGCCGGTTTCTCTGGAGCCCGAGGTTTTCAAGGTGCAGATGCAGTACTTGAAGGATAATAACTACAAGGTTATCGCATTGCGCGATCTGGTTGAATATATCGATCCGGTAAAGGCCGCGAAGCTGCCGCCGACGGCACGAGATTTCAAGGATCCCGGTCATGTTGTCCTGGCATCGGAGGAGAAACCATGCGGTGTTGCTCCATCTGTGAAACCCGCGGCCGGGAGCGAGAGGCGACCACCGGCTGAAAAGCCCCAACAGAAACTTCCGGCACCGGCCGGTGCGGTGGTGCCCATTGACAGCAGCAAGCCGAATGTTTTTACGTGGCGTAATGCGGAGGCCGGGAATTGGAGTGATGCCTCGAAGTGGTCGAACAATCTGGCCAGCGGATCTGCGCCAGCGATTGCCGGTCATTCCGACTATATTCTGAACTTCAACCAGCGCGGCTCCGGTGATGTAAAAAATGACCTGAGCGCAGGATTTCTGCTTAACCGGCTCGTCCTGGGAGATGGTTGTGGGGGGACGACCGTGAGCGGCAACAGCCTGACTTTCACCAGGGACCGTGCTAACGGCGTTGCGCCGGTGATCAACGGGGGTAAATGCGGGAGGGTTGACATCAAAGTGCCGGTAAATCTCAAGGATGATCTCAGCGTGAATACGGCTTCTGACAGGGATCCAAATTGCTTCATCAGTTTCCATGAGGTGATCTCCGGCCCCGGCGCCCTGATTCTCAACAGCTACGGCGAGTACGAGGTGCCTGCGATCAACTTCCATGATGTGCACTTCGGCATCCTGCAAATCAACAATACCAATACCTACGGTGGCGGGACTATCATCAACGGCGGCAAGATTAACGTGAGAAAGGCTGAAGGGCTGGGGACAGGGCCGGTGACGCTGGACAATTTCGGTACGCTATCCTCCGATGATGTTCTTGCCAACCCGCTGACTATCAACAACGGGATACTCTTTCATTGCTCTTTAAGCGGGCCCGTTAAATTGAACGGAATTGCCGAATTCATAGGCAACTGCAACATTTCAGGAGGAATGAGTGGCGCCGGCGGCTTTACCATGCTGGGCAACAATGGGACGTATCTCAATATAGTGCCCGGCGGCACCGTGACGCTCAACGACGAAAACACTTACACCGGACCGACCACCGTCTTTCCGGGCACCCTGATCGTGAAAAAGGCCGCGGGTCTTTACCATGCTGATCCAGCGAAATGGACGCCGTCGAATATTACCATGCACAAGGCGGCGACGCTGCGGCTCAGTGTCGGCGGTCCGGGCGAATTCACCGGCGCTCAGCTCTCAGCGCTGCTCGTGAAGCTTGCCACGGGAGTCAACAGCAACGGTTTGATGGCCGGCTCGGTGGTATGCCTGGACGTCACCCAGACCAATGAACCCGTCACCGTTTCGGCCAACATTTCGGATTCCAAGGGTCCGGGCGGCGGCGCGTTCCTCTTCAAGAAATGCGGTGCTGGCGCCTTGCAGCTCTCGGGCAAAAACACCTACACCAGCCAAACGATCCTGGAGAGCGGTACGTTGAGCGTGGCTTCGCTCAACAGCTATATCAAAGGCAAAGCCAGCAGCAGCCTGGGCGCGCCGACCGATGTTGAGTCCGGCGAGCTTGTGCTTGGCGATGATGGCAAGGACGGTGATTGCACCCTGATCTATACCGGCGCGGGGGAAACCTCCGATCGTGTGTTGAATCTGGCCGGCAAGAAATCCACCGTGACCATTGAGCAAGCTGGCACCGGCTTGCTAAAGTTCACCAGCACCTTCGTGCTCGCCGGCTATGGCGTCAGCAAGATCCTCGCGCTCAAGGGTGACACCGCGGGTTCAGGTGAAATCGCCGGCCATATCGTCAATCCCCACGACCGCGCCGGCCAGGCAACCACCGCTGTCACCAAATCCGGCACGGGCAGCTGGACGCTCTCCGGTACCAACAGCTACACGGGGCCAACGAGGGTGGCCGGCGGCACGCTGGCGCTCGCGAGTGCGCACAGCCTGGGCGACAAGACGGCGGTTTATATTTCCGAGGGTGCAACGCTGGATCTGAACTTCAAGGGCGAGATGCGGATCGGCAAGCTCTATCTCGATGGGAAGCTGCAACCGTCAGGTGCGTACCGCGCGGAAAACGCTCCCAAGTTCATCAAAGGTAAAGGGGTTTTGAGAAATCAGGGAACATGAGACAGGGCGCGCACGCCGTTGCGCGCCGCGGACGGGGGCGGAGCGCCGTCCCTGCCAATAAACCTGAAAGGGACAGTTAGACTAAGAAACACGCGAAATACACGAAAAGGACAATCATGATAAGACGCTTACTGATGATCACCGGTGCGGCCTGGCTGGCCGCGACCGGTTTTGCCGAAAAGGGCGGCGGCCTTCCGTCGCGCGATCCCCAACTGGATGTGCTGCCCGGCTTCAGGAATCCGCCGCCCGGCTATGGCGAGGTGCCGTATTGGTGGTGGACCGGCGGTAACCTGGACCCGGACCGCATGATCGGTCAGCTCAAGGAACTGAAGAAGAAGGGCATCAGTGGCGTCCAGGTCAACTATTCCCATTACGACACGGATGGTTGGATGACGGATCAGGACAAGCCCGAGATCTTTTCCGCGGAATGGTGGAAGGTCTATTCCAAGATCTCCGCGGCGTGCGCACAACTGGACATGGGCATCGGCATGAGCACCTACACCATAGATTGGCCGCGCGGGGCGCCGAACCTCTTCAACAAGCTGTTCTATTCCAAGCCCGAGTTGAATGCCATCGAACTCGGGGGCGAACGCCAACCGCATGTGCAAGGCGGAACGACCAGGACGTTCGATTTCCCCGCGGATCACTTTGCCGCGCATGCCTATCCGGTGGTGGGCGGGAAGGTTCAGCGTGGCGGCGTGGACCTCGCGCCGTTCGTCAAGGACGGTAAAATCGTCTGGCCGGCGCCGGAGGGCGAATGGGAGGTCTGGACCTTCCGCCCCCAGCGCCATGGCGGGTCCCTGAATCCGCTCATGGTCGGCTCGGGCGAGACGGTCATCCGCGACTGGTTCCAGGCGTTCCAGGATCACAACCCCGGCAAAACGGCCAAGGAGTTGAACTATTTTTTCAATGACGAACTGCAGATCGGCACGGGCAAGTTCGCGTGGAATCCCGATTTCGCGGCGGAGTTTCAGCAGCGCAAGGGCTATGACCTGTTCGAGGTCCTGCCCGCGATGTGGGACGACCTGGGCAGCATCACGCCCAAGGTGCGCATGGATTACGCCGACGTGCGCATGGCCTTGATGGAGGAACGCTACTTCAAACCCATCTACACTTGGCATGCCTCGCGCGGGCTGATCTTTGCCTGCGATCCGGGCGGACGCGGGACCGATCCGCATGAATTTGGCGACTACTTCCGGGCGATCCGTTGGTATTCAGCTCCTGGACATGACACGCCGGGCGGGAGCGCCGATCTGATCAAGGGCAAAGTCTCTTCCTCCATAGCCGACCTGTATCAACGGCCGCGCGTCTGGCTGGAGGGCTACCACAGCCTGGGCTGGGGCGCCGCTCCCGAACGGCTGATGCACGCCACGCGCGAGAACTTTCTTTACGGCTGCACACTCCTTAATCTGCACGGCCTCTATTACACGACCTACGGCTCGTACTGGGAATGGGCGCCGCCGTGCTACCATTTCCGCATGCCCTACTGGGCGCACATGGGTACTTTCCTCGGCTATTTCGACCGACTGTCCTATCTCTTGAGCCAGGGCCATCTCGCTTGCGACGTCGCGGTGGTCTACCCTGTGGCGCCGTTCGAGGCGGAACTGAATGGCGAGCAGGCGAAGAACACCGCCTTCGAGCTGGCCCACAAGTTGTTTGCGGCCGGGATAAATTTCGAGTTCATTGACAACGATTCCCTGGCCCGCGCCACGGTCGCGCAGGGCCGGCTGCTGGTCAAGGACGCGGGCGCGTCCTATCAAGCCCTGGTGCTGCCGAACATGGAGGCGGTGCGCTGGGCGACCATTGAGAAGGCCGCCGCTTTCGCGCAGGCGGGCGGCAAGGTCTACAATATCGGCGTTCTGCCGACCGTCTCCGATCATGCGGGGCGTGACGATCCGGCCCTGACCGCGCTGGTGGTCACCGCCTTCCAGCCCGATAGCCGCCTGGCGAATAGCGACGAGGTCGTCCAGGCCATCCGCCAGGCCTTCGTGCCGGACGTGCGCGGTCTGACCGGGACCGTCCGTACGCTGCATCGCAAGGCCGGCCAGCGCGACGTCTACATGGTCATGGACGCCACGCCAGACGCCGTGGTCGAATTCCGCGCCAAGGGCGCCGTCGAACTTTGGAATCCCTGGACCGGCGCCACCCGCCCGTTGCGCGTGATCGAGGAGACCGCGACGGGCACCCGGGTCGAACTGCCCTTGGAATCCTACGAAGCGCAGGTCGTCGTCTTCACCCCGGGCAAGCCGCACGTCAATCCGCCGCCTAGGGACGAGCGGCCCGTCCGGCAACGGGACCTGGCCCAGGAATGGACGGTCGCCTTCGTACCCACCATGGACAACACGTACGGCGATTTCCGCATGCCGGTTACGGCCGACAACAAGACCATAGGCTTGGAGGCGCGGCGCTTCGCCTGGGCCCGCGAAACCGCGGCCCTGGCCACCACCGCCATGCTGCCCGCGACCGACGATCGCACTTGGACCAGGCAGCTCCACGGCTTCGGCCCGCAATTCTACGTGCTGGGCCCGCTTCCCGACGATGGCGATGCCGCCGCGCTTGACGCCGAACTGGCGAAACTGGCCGCGGTGGATCTATCTCAGATTGTATCGGTCAAAGGCAAGGCCTACACCTGGAAACCCTACGATTTCTCCTGGCGCATGGGCAAGGAAGGCGATTCGGGCCACCAGGGCTACCACGGACTGAAACGCACCGTGACCGACGACTTCCTCTGCCTGGGCAATCCGGGCGGCGGCCACAACGAGACGCGCTACGAATCCGAGAAGGAGGGGAAGACCTATTATCTCTGGACCTCCGCGACCGTGGCGGAAGCCCTGACCGCAACCCTCGAGGTCAGCCGCACCCCGCCCGCGGACAAGAGCCATACCTCGCCCATCATCACGCCCGCGGCACTGTATGTGAACGGCGTCCGCTTGGCCGATCTCGCGCAGCCGGTGCAGCTCAAGGCTGGCGCCAATCCCGTCCTGATCCGTTACGATCATGCGGGGCGCGGCCATGTGGTGCTGCGCCGGCAGGACGCGCCCGCGCCGCAGGCCCGCACGCCGCTGGCGATGCGCTGGTATGACGATGCCGGCGTGATCCCCTTCGATATCCAGGCGGGCCAGCCGGCGGCGGAATGGTTCCGTTTCCTCTCCGCCCCGGGCACCACGGCGCTACGCGTGCAGGCCCGTGGCAAGGTCCAGGCCTGGTTGGACGGCGAACCCATGATGGACACGGGCGCTGGCCGCTTCGTGGCGGCAAAGGCCGCCACGCGCGCGGCGGTGATCGCCCTGCGGGTAATCCCCGAAACCGGCCGGAGCGGCGGAGCCGTCATCCCCGAACCGGTGACGATCGAAACCGATGGCACGGGCATCATGGCCCTGGGCGACTGGTCGCAACTGGGTATTCTCAACAATTATTCCGGCGGCGTGCGTTATAGCACGGTCTTCGGACTCACCGCGGAGGAGGCCAGGGGCCAGGTCGAAGTGGATCTGGGCAACGTCATCGCGACGGCTGAAATCCGCGTCAACGGGAAAAATGTCGCGGTGCTGGTCGCTCCGCCGTGGAAGACCGATCTGACCGGTTACCTGAAAAGCGGTGACAACAAGTTGGAAATCCTCGTCTACAACACACTCGCCAACCATTACCAGACCATCCCTTCGAATTACCGGGGCAATCCCGCCGCGGGCCTGCTGGGACCGGTGCGGCTCGGGTCGCGCGATTGGCCGGGCGGCAAGGCGAAGCCATAGGGACGGTCAGCAAGGTGGCGCGCATGGACGGCGTGCACAGCCTCAGTTTCGTGTTCCGTAACGGCCCGGCCGGATTCAATATTTGACGTAGGTGAGCACCACGTTGTCAATCAGGTCCATGCCGTCGCCTTCACCGAGCGTGAAGGCGAGGGTGTGGGGGCCGGCGGTGACGGTGAAGGGGGGCGAGGTGTAGGTGCCCCAGGCTTCGCTGATCCGGGCCGCGGTCACGGTCAGCACCGGGGCGCCGTCCACGCTGACGATCAGCGGCGTGGCCACGGGCGAGTAGCCGGCGCGCTTGACGCCGTTGAAGCGGACGGTGTAGCGGCCGGCGTCGAAGTTGATCGTCTGCGCTATGACGTTGCCCGGCCCGCGGATGAACCCGGCATGACTCGTGCCGTCGGGCGGCGGCGGCGCGTGGATCGGGCCCTGGAGGTTGGCAATGCCGATTTCCGTCCCGCCTTTGTTGACCAGGTGGAAGCTCCACGTGGCGCCAGACGGCTGCTGCCCGATGGTCTCGTCGTATTGGTCCAGGATGTCGAATTCCTCAAAGCTCGGATTGCCGACGCCGACGGCGCCCAGGGTCGGCGTGACGGTCACGACATAGGCCTTGGTCGCGCCATCCGGGGCGGTGATGGTGTAGGTCTGCGGCGTGGCGAAATTGTTGGTCGCGCCGGAAGCCGGCTGGCCCGTGACCAGCGGCGATCCGGTGTTGTAGGTGGGCGCGAGTTTCGTCAGGTCCGTCGCCCGCGGCACCTGCACCCGGATGTTCCTGCCGGACAGCGTCGCCGGCGGCATGCCCGGGAAGACAAAGCGCAGCAGGGTCGGCTGCGGACCGCCTTGCAGTTCGGCGACGATCACCGTGGGATAGGCGCCCAGGGCCACCGGGGCGGGGTCCGGCACGACCAGGGTGGGGATCCCCGTATCCGCGGTCACGATTTCCAACGGCCGTTTGTTGGCGTCCGCGAGGAAATAGGCGTGGGCGATCTTCGTGGTCAGTTCCGGCAGGGTCAGCTTGCGGTCGGCCGGCAGTTGATTGACGCAGAGGTAGAGCAGGTTGCTCCGGGCCGTGATGCAGCCCCAGGGCAGGCGATGCGGAAAGGGGCTGGCCGCGGTGCCGTAAATGGCCGCGCCGTTCGTCTTGATCCACGCGCCCACCTGCGCCAAGCGCTCCAGCGAGGCGGCGGGGATCTCGCCCAGTTCGTTGGGGCCCACATTGAGCAGATAGTTGCCGCCCTTGCTGGCCACCAGGCAGAGGTTGCGGATCAAATCCGGGGTGTGCTTCCAGTTATGGTCGTTTTTCCCATAGCCCCAGGTGCCGTTCATGGTCATGCAGGTTTCCCAGTCCCGGCCCGGAGCGACCCGGGCGGGGATGGATTGTTCGGGCGTTTCCGTATCGCCATGAAAGTCGCCGCCCAGGCGGTCATTGACGATGATGTTGGGATTGCAGGCCAGCACCGCCTGCTGAATGCGTTCGAGCCCTTCCCGGCTGATGGATCCACCGCCCATATCGAACCACAGAATGGCGATGTCGCCGTAGTTCGTGAGCAGCTCGCGCAATTGCGGGATGACAATCTCGTTCACGTATTTGTCGGTATCGCCCTTGTGGGTGGGGTCCCAGTCGCCCATGCCGCCGCCGGGGTGGTGCCAGTCGTAGTTGTGCGAGTAATAGAAGCCGAGTTTCATGCCGTGTTTGCGGCAGGCGGCAGCGAGTTCCTTGAGCGGGTCGCGGCCGAAGGGCGTCGCGTCCACCATGTTAAACGGGCTGGCGGCGCTCTTGAACATCGCAAAGCCGTCATGGTGTTTGGCGGTGATGACCATGTATTTCATGCCGGCGTTCTTGGCGGCCAGCACCCACTGGTCGGCGTCGTAGTTGACGGGGTTGAAGTCCTTGGCCAGCGTCGCGTAGTCGGCGATGGAGATCTTGCCGTTGTGCATGATCCACTCTTTGTAGCCGCCGGGCACCTCCTTGCCCTGCCACATCCCGCCCGCCTGGGCATAGAGCCCCCAATGGATGAACATGCCGAACTTGGCCTCGCGCCACCAGGCCATGCGCGCGTCATGCTGCTGCGGGGATTCGTGCCGTTCCGCGAGCACCGGGCTGTCGGCGGGCGTTTGGGCCGCAGGGGCGGCGCCGGCGGTGCACATAATCGCGGCCCAGAGGGCGGCGCGGGGGATGGACAGGGTTGGTGTTGTCATGGCATGGATCTCCGGATGTAAGCGTTAGGGCCGTTTAAGAAATTATGTAGCCATTTGCCACTGTAGCCGTCCTCCTTTGGAGGAGCGAATCTCAACGCGGCGGCAGAGCGCCGCGGCTACAGTATTGGTTACTCCGCTCTAGGCCTGCGGCATCTGTCACCGCCTTCTGGCCCTTCATGCCGCAGCCCAGTGTAGGACTTCGGCGGCTCGGGAGGAAATCATTTTGTCGGTTTTCTGAAAAGAACATGCGGAAGCAGTTCGGCTGGTCGCCATGCGAAAGATGTTCAGGCCTGTGCGCCGATATTCCGGGCAGGTGCAGCCAATATTACCTATAACAAAAATCTATCCGGCCGGATAGATTTTTGTTATAGGGCTCCTGCTCGCCCAGGCCTGGTTGTGGACGGACAACCCATGTTGGACGCGCTCTGAAGGCCCCGGCGTTGCTTGGACCGACAGCACCGGGGCGCTGCCGCTGAACTTTCCGAGTGCGGGATCCCGGCTGCTGGAGGGACGGGGCGGGCGCCCGCCTCGCCGTGGCGCCGGGCCTGGAAGCGTTGTGCACAAAGTCTGGCGCCACCATCACCCTGCAGGCGGGGCTTGAATTCCTCACCAAATACTGAACAATGCCGGCCAGCGGAAAACGGGCTAAAAAAAGGACCAATCCATGACCAATACATTTACCCAACCCAAAACTTTCGCGGCCTGGCTGCCCCTGCTGGCGCTCGCTGGCGTCGTGGGCGTCTTGGCCTTGCCCGCCCCCGGCCGGGCCGGGACGAAAAGCGACTTTGCCAACCCGCCCCTCAAATTCAGGGCCCGGCCGCTCTGGTTCTGGAACGACACCGCGGTGACCGCCGCCGAACTCGAGGCGCAGTTGCAGGGCAATCGCGATCAAAGCGGCTACGGCGGCCTGGCCCCGCTGCCATTCGGGGGCCAGTTCATGCCCAAATATCTCAGCCCGGAATATTTCGAGCTATACGCGGCGGCCGTGGCGAAGGCCCGCCAACTGGGGATGTTCCTGACCCTCTATGACGAATACGGCTTCCCCAGCGGAAGCTGCGGCGCCAACAGCGGCGACGGTATCCCGCGCTTCAAGAACAAGTATCCCGAGGCCACCCTGCGACGCCTCGATAAGTTCGAGGAGATGGTCACTGGCCCCGCTCCCTATGCCAAAGCGATCCCCTCCGGCACGCTCATGAGCATCGTAGCCATGAACACCGACACCAAAGAAAGAGTGGACCTTACCGCCCGGGCGAGTGGCGGCGCACTGTCCTGGAACGCCCCCGCCGGTTCCTGGAAAATCATGACTTTTGTCTGCGTCCTGGATGGCGATCCGAATGTTGACTACCTCGAACCCGCGAGCGTCGCCAAATTCATCGGCATGGTCTACCAGCCCTATTACGACAAGTTTCCAAAAGACTTTGGCGCAACCATCGCCGGGGCGTTCTACGACGAGCCGACGATGTACCGGGGGCAGGGCCGGTTATGGACGGACAAGTTCAACGAGAAATTTACGGCCGCTTATGGGTTCAGTCCGACGCCCTATTATCCGGCGCTGTGGTACGACATCGGGCCGGAGACCCAGGCCGCCCGGAATTATCTCTTCGGCTTCCGGACCGAGCTGTATGCGACCGGCTACATGAAGACCGTCCAGGACTGGTGCACCGCGCACGGCGGCATCCCGCTGCTGGGGCACCAGGACCAGGAAAACGTGAAGAACCCGGTGGGCGTCTCCGGGGATATCATGAAGTGTTACAAGTATCAGGACGTGCCGGGCGTTGACAAGATCGGCTGGGAGAATGATCCCGAGGCCTATTACAAGCTCGTCAGCTCCGTGGTCTACAATTGGGACAAGACCCAGGCGATGACCGAGACGTACGGCGCCATGGGCAATTTAAGCTGGGAGCAGCTCTATGCGATCGTGATGGAACAATATGCCAAGGGCATCAACAACATCATCCCGCACGGGGTCTGGTATAATCTTGGCCACGTCACCTATCTGCCCGAGCTTTCCTATCGCAATCCCCGCTATGCGGCCGAACTGCCCGACTATAACGCCTATATCGGACGGCTCAACGTCCTGTTGCAGCCTCCCGGCCGGCACGTGGCCGATATCGCGGTGCTCTATCCGATGGCTACCCTGCAGGCAGGCTATCGTTTCGACGGTCCGCTCAGTCCCTATTGCGGCGGGGTGAATGTTCCGGAAGCGGATTACATCTACCTGGGCGAACTGCTGGCCACCAAGGTTTGCCGCGATTTCACCTTCCTCCATCCCGAAGTGCTGGATGAGCGGTGCACGGTCAAGGGTCAGCGCCTG
>CAIQIC010000512.1 GCA_903871765.1 uncultured Lentisphaerota bacterium | reverse complement strand
GCCCGGCCTGAGGTGGTGGCCGCCATCCAGCAGGCCGTGGCGGAGGGCACCAGCTTCGGCCTCAACACGCCGCGAGAGGTCGAGTTTTCCGAGCTGCTCTGCGCCCTGGTGCCATACCTGGAGATGGTCCGGCTGGTGAGCTCCGGTACGGAAGCGGTCATGACCGCCCTGCGGCTGGCGCGCGGCTGCACCGGCCGCCGGAAAATCGTCAAGTTCGACGGCTGCTATCACGGCCATACGGATTGCATGCTGGTCGCCGCCGGCAGCGGGCTCCTGACCGGCGGCATCACCTCGTCGGCGGGCGTTTCGCCGGCCGTGGCGGCGGAGATCTTCGTGGCGCCCTACAATGACCTCGCCGCAGTGGAGGAAATCGTCAGCCGCGCCGGCGACGAACTGGCCGCGATCATTGTCGAGCCGGTGGCGGGCAACATGGGGCTTGTGCCGCCGGCGCCCGGCTTCCTGGCGGGCTTGCGCGCGGCGGCCGACCGGTGCGGCGCGCTGTTGATTTTCGACGAAGTGATCACGGGCTTCCGCTTTGGGCCGACGACCTATGGCGTTCTGTGCGGCGTCACGCCGGATCTGACCTGCCTGGGCAAGATCATCGGCGGCGGCCTGCCGCTGGGCGCGGTGGGCGGGCGGCGGGAGCTCATGTCGCGCCTGGCGCCGCTGGGCCCGGTGTATCAGGCCGGCACCCTGAGCGGCAATCCGGCGGCGGTCGCCGCCGGTCTGGCCACGTTGCGGCTCCTGCAGCGGGAGCTGCCCTATCCGGCACTGGACCGGCTGGGCGCCCAACTGGCCGAGGGACTGACCGCGGCGGCCCGTGCGCACGGGGTGCTGTTGCGCTGCGCGCGTCTCGGCGGCGTTTTCACGCCTTTTTTCGGCGGCGGCGCCGGCCGGAACCTGGCGGAAATCAAGACGTGCGACACGCAGCAGTACGCCGCATTCTTCCGCGGCCTGCTGGCGCGCGGCTTCTACCTGCCGCCCTCGCAGTTCGAGGTCGGTTTCATCTCCGCCGCCCATACGCCGGAGATGATGACCGCCTTTATTGATGCGGTGCGGGCGGCGTTCGCCGGCCCGGCGACGCCGCCGGATGATCGTCCGGCGTGAGCGCCCGCGATCGGCGGCGAGCCGGCCACCGTCTCATAAATCATAGAACTGTCCTGCTGGCGGTGGGCGCCGCTTGCGGCATGATCAAGAAACTTTCGCTGCGTTCCGCGGGTAGCGGGCCGCAGGCGGGAAGGGTGTTGGCCCCCGGACCTTGGCCGGCGGATGCTGGCGTGACAGAGTTGAAGCAGTTCATGTGCAAGCAGGTTGATGTATCCGACCGCGTACCGGCACGCGCGCGCTCCGGCGGGCGGTGGCTCCCTTGGGTCAGCCAGGGTCTGTTGCTGGCCGGCCTGCTGGCGGCGCAGCCGGCGGCCGGGGCGGCGGCCACCAACGCCTTGTCCAGCAGCGATTGCCTGACCTGTCATGACGACAAGAAGCTGACCAAAACCGGCCCGGCGGGATCCAAGGTGTTGTTGTATGTGGATTTCGCCAAGTACAGTGCTTCCGTCCATGGCAGCAACGCCTGCACGACCTGCCATGCCGACATCACCGAAGCGCCGCATCCGGACAAGTTCGCGGCCAAGCCGCCGGTCTGCACGACCTGCCATGCCGCCGCCGTGATCTCGTACGAGGCCAGCACCCATGGCGCGGCGCGCGGGGCCGGGAAGACGAATGCCGCCACCTGCGCCGATTGCCATGGCCGGCATGAGATCGTCCGGCGCGGTGCGCCGGCCTCGCCGATCCATCACTTGAACTTGGGCGCCACGTGCGGCCGGTGCCACGCGCAAATCCGGGAGACCGTGCAGCACAGCGTGCACGGCCAGGCCATGGCGCGGGGCGTGCGCGAGGCGCCCGATTGCACGGACTGCCACGCCGACCACCGGATCGAAGGACTGCGGAAGGCGACGCCGCTGAAAATCGCCGAACAGGTTTGCAGCCGCTGCCACGCCTCCCTGCGCCTGAACACCAAGTACAAGCTGCCGGCAGACCGCGTCACGACCTTCTTCGCCAGCTACCACGGGATGGCGGCGCGGATGGGCTCAACCACGGTGGCAAACTGCGCGAGTTGCCACGGATTCCATAACATCCTGCCGGCGTCGGACCCGCGGTCGTCGGTCAACCGGGCCAACATGGTCAAGACCTGCCGGCAATGCCATCCGGGCGCCAACGAAAACTTCGCGTTCGGCAAGGTGCATCTGGACGAAACGGCCAGGACCGGCATCGGCGACCGGATCAACTGGTGGGTCCGGCGGGTGTACCTGCTGCTGATCGTGGGGGTAATCGGGTCCATGCTGGTGCATAACGCGCTGGTCATGATCCGGAAGATCCTGCTCGCCCGCCGCAACCGGGAACTCACGGTGGTCCGGCTGACGCTCTCGCAGCGCATCCAGCACCTGCTGCTGTCGCTCAGCTTCATCGCCTTGGCGTTGACCGGTTTCGCCCTGAAATATCCCGACGGCTGGATCGCGTACCTGCTGGGCTCCAGCGAAGAGGTCCGCCGCCTGGGACACCGGGCCGCGGCGGTCGTGATGTTGGCGCTGGCGGTGTACCACACCGCCTACCTGTTCCTGACGCGGGAGGGCCGCAAGTTGCTTCGGGAGCTGAGTCCCCGTCTGAAGGATGTCCGCGACGTCTTTGCCAATCTGCGTTACCTGCTGTCTCCGCGGTCGCCCCGGCCGGCGTTTGCGCGCTTCGGCTACGCCGAGAAAGCCGAATACTGGGCGGTGGTCTGGGGCACGGTCATCATGGGCTTGACCGGTCTGGTGATCTGGTTCAAGATGACCAGCACCCAGTGGGTGCCCCGTTGGGTGATCGAGGTGGCCATCACCATCCATTATTACGAAGCCCTCCTGGCGGTCCTGGCCATCGTCGTCTGGCATTTTTACCATGTCTTTTTCGATCCCGATGTGTATCCCTACAACTCGGCATGGTGGGATGGGCGCGTGCCGGCGGACTTGTACCGCGAGGAGCACCCACTCGATCGCGAGACTCTGGATGCGGCCGGGCTGGCGCCGCACGCCCTGCCGGTCAAACCGGAAGACGGACCGAAACCACCCGCCGCCGGCACGCCCGGCTGACGGGCACGTGGAACCTGAGAAGAGCAGATAAACTACGAAACACGCTAAATACGCGAAAATTGAATCGCGGCAGCAGCGGAGCAATGCCGATATATGACAACCGACCGCAAGCAACGCCTGCCCCGCCTTCCCATTTTCCGGAACTGGACCAGCCTGTCCGGGCTCGTCGTCGTGGTCGGCGGCGTGTTCGCTTTTCTGTTGTTCCTGCTGCGTGAGAAATATCCCCAGGGACCCCGCGTCGCCCAGACCATCGCCCAAGTCCAGGCGGTCTATCGCGACAACTTTTTCCCCGAGATGAAGACGAATTGGAAGGTGCATCCCAACAACCTCGGCCACAAGTGCTGGCCGGGCTGCTTCCGGTGCCATGACGGGGAACACAAGACAGCGGACGGGAAGCAAGGGATCAAGGCCAACGACTGCAATGCATGCCACGTGATTCTGGCCTAGGGCCGCGGCGAGCAGCTTCAGAAGCTGACCCCCCGGGGGCAGGCGTTCGATCATCCCGGCGGCGACATGGGCGAGATGAAATGCCCGGAGTGCCATACCGGCGGCGCGGACTAATCTTGGCGTAAAATATCACATGGCGCATGCCGAGCTGGGCTGAAAGTCCTCCGTAAGGAGGACCGAATTTCTGGCTCCTGCCGGGTAAACCGGCAGGGAGCCAACGCTCCGGCTCGTCACTCCACCACGAGGATCGCGTGGAGCTCCAGGCGCGGCAGCGTGAAGTGTGCGGCGCCCGCGCGATAATCGAAGGCGAGCACCCGGCCTTCCGGTTCCAGCGTGATCCGGGCCGGACGCGTGGCGCAGCGGATCGTCACGGCCAGCGGCCCGACGGGCGGGATGGCATCCAGGATCGGCACGGTGCGATGGTCGCCGGCGGTGTTCACCAGGTTCACCGCCAGCTTGCCCTGCTGCCGGTTGACCACGACATCCACGTCCGGCGAACCGTGTACCTCGACCAGCGGCGCGGGGAACAGTTCCCGTACCAGGGCGTCAAGGAATTGCCGCGCGAGCGGGTCGCGGCGGCGGCCATAATTTTCGCCGAAACTGAAATAGACCGCTGCGATTTTCCCCCGTCCCAGCGGCTGGACGGATGCGGCGGGCTGGGCGGCGGACGGGTCAGTGTTGGTTTCCTGGAGGCTGCCGAATGGGCGCGCGGCGGGGCCGAGTTTCACCGGCTGCATCGGCCCTCTAAGTTCGATTTCTCCGCCGCCGTAGGCCAATCGGAATGGCGCCGCGGGTTGCGGCGTTCCTACCAGCGCAATGCCGAGCTCGTCTGGAAACAGCGCCGCGGTCTGGGGGCTGATGAGCAGCAGGCTGCCGCCGCCCTGCGCATAGGCGGCCAGCTCGTTGTGAAAACCGGGCTCCAGGTATTCCCACTCCGGCACCACAATGAGCGGATAGTCCGCCATATGACCCGTGAGATGATGCTCGCTCAGAATCTCCACGGAGTGCTGGCTTTCGAGCAAGGCCTGCAGCGCGCCTTTGAGCGCGTCCATGTCGCGGCCCCAGGGCGCGAAGAGCTGAGTGCTTTGCCGGTAGTGCGCCGCGGTGGAATAGAGCAGCGCCACCTGGGGCACTTGCGTCGCGTGATGGCAGACCGCCTGCCGGGCGCGGCAGAATTTGGCGACCTTCGCCATGACGGGCATGTGCTCGTCGTAGATGGAGCCGTCGCGTTTCTGTTTGTAGTAAGCCTGGAATCCGCCGCCCAGGGCCAGCACAGTCGCCGCCTCGCGCTGCAGTTGCACGGCGGTCTTTTGGTCTCGTCCGTCCGGCGCTTTGTTGCGGATGAAGCTCCAGGCCATCAGATCCCAGGGCCGGCCCTGACGCGCAAGGCAGCGGGCCGAGAAGCGGGCGGAGTTCACGCTGTCCTCCGGCGCATAGTCGCCCGACAGAAAATCCACCGGTGCGCTGACCGGCTCCGGCATGTGCTCGCTGAACGCCCAGTTGCTGCACAGTTGCATGTTGGGATGGGTCTTCTTCACCGCGGCGAGGTAATGCCGCAAGTAGCTGCGGAAGGCCTCGCGCTGGAAGGAGATGAACTCGAACCAATGCGGCTCGCTGGATTTACGGGGCGCGGCTTCGAGCCCGGTGGCCGCGCGGAAGGCCTGCAAGGCGCGTGCGCTGTAATCCGCCACCGCGGCCCAGCATTCGCCGTCAACCCAGGCCCCGTCCACGCCGTAGTCGCCCGCAAGTTCGCGGAGCTGCGGGATCAGGAGTTGGTCGGCATACGGTCCGAAGAACGACGTCGCGTTCGCGTTGGTCCGCCCGTCGCTGCCGATCACCGCCCAGGCGGGGTGGCGGATGATCGCCTCCGAGTCCCACACGCCGGAGTAATGCATGTACAGGGCGACCCCGCGCCGTGCCGTCACCGCGCGCCAGACGCGCAGCGGGTCGCCGACGAACCCTGGGGCCGGATTTCCGACCTTCGTGGGATAGCTGGACAAACCGCGATGGCCTTTGCAATCTATCTGGAGATAGTCGGGGTGGACGAGATCAATGATGTTCTCGATCATCGCCGGCGTGGTATGGCGGCCGATTTCCTTGCAGTCGGGGCCGGCGTGAAAGTCGAAGTGGATGCCAAGAAACGAGTCCGCCCGCCGCAGCCGCGGGGGCGGCGGGGAGTCCTCCGCGCCGCTGGCGGCTGGGCCGGGGTAAGGGCAGAGGCAAAGGAGGCCGAGCAGGGCCAGGCGAAAGAACAGGGGTTGGTTCATGGCTCAAGGCTTTGCTTGGAGGTGTTGTTGGTCATGGGCTGGTTCCTTTGTCGGACGGGTCAGACCTGTCCGACTTTCTCCACTGACTCCGCGCGCCATACAGCTTCTCGGTGAAGCCGCCGCGCTCCACGAACGTGCGGCCCTGGCTTTCGAGTTGGCGCTTGAGCAGGTACGCGGCTTGGTTCACAGCGCAGAGCATGGCGTTGGCGGCCAGCTCCGGCGCGGCTTGCGCCACAAAATCCGACAACCCCGCCAGGCCGGTAAGCCGCACCGCGCCTTGCGGCGCCTGCGGCAGACTGGCCGCCACATCGTGTTTCAGGCGCTCGCGCATGGCCAGCGCCTTGGGCGAATCTTTGTGCCACACGCGCAGTCCGCGCTGGATCAGGAAACTCTTGTAGTCCTTGGCCAACACGTCGGACAGGCTGGACCGGGCCACGTTGGTGAGCAGCATCTCGCTCTTGCGCGAGGTGGCGGCCGCGCCGCTGCCCTCGCTGATGTTGCGGACTCCGCTGCGCGCCGCCTGCACCATCTGGTCGTGGGTGCGCGAGCGCTTGGCGATAAAACGGTCGCAGAAGACGACCGTGGCGTCATAGACCGCCTCGGCCACCTTGTAGCTGCGCAGCTTTTCGTAGCCCCCATGCGGGAGCAACACCCCATCGGAATCGCTCATGGCTCAACCTCCAGCGAGGGTTCGTCAGCCCCGTCCGACTCGTCCGATACCCCCGCCTTCGCTTCCGGCAACACGAAAAAGAATAAAGCTTATGCTGCTCAGTGGCAAGGCTGGCCGCCGCCGGATTCCGCCTTGCCTTTGACATGAAAAGTGCTATACGCGTTGCGTGTTGCAGCGAAAGCGCGCTGTTTACGGCGGGGCCTGGATGAACCGGACGGGCGACACAACGCGGGGTATCGGAAGCCACCGCAGCTTTGCGGCCCCGGCCGGCGCGGTTGGCCCAAATAGCGAATGACGAGCCCTGACCCCTGAATTCCACTACCGCCGCGCGCCCGCGGTGCTCAAGGCCGACCACGCGCGCTGGGAGCAAATCCTCGGCGAACTGGAAAAAGCCTACGCCGCTGGGCCGAACTCGAAGAACACAAAGGCGACGCGACTATTCCCGCAAGCGCCCAATAAACTTTCAGGTGGGGCGATCCGTTTTCGGTGCTTGACGCCATGCCCAAGATCGCGTATAAGAAAATCAAGGTGCTCAACGGTGAAGTGGGCCTGACCGATTCGTTCAACTTCACCAAAATGCTGAGGAGAACAATGCGGCAACCTGCTGATCCCGCACGGCAAAGAATTGGCGTTGCAGTACACGGATAATTGGAAAGCTCATGCCAATCATTCGGATGTTTATGATGGCAGTGAAGACAAGAAGATTAGCGAAGGCAAGGAGAAGAATGACGAGCATGAGAAACCTTCCTATCAATAATCATTCATCTGTGTTCCCTGCAAGGGCCATGAATCATCGGCCCCTGTCATTATCAACTGAATCTCCCCGTCAGAGCAAGTGTAGTACCAGTATCGTTGGCCAGAAATTGTCTGAGTTCTGTTTGGCTTACCCATCGCTTTTATTAGATCAGGCACCCCGGGTAAATGATGGTCTTCGCCAGTCGTTCCGTATATTTGATTATTAGACGGTTCATACTGGAAATGCTGGAGAAATATCTTTCTCCACTCTTCCTTCGATAATGTCTTTCGACTGCTTTGCGAAGCATGGCTGATTCCATTAGCAGACCCGCTAGTAGGAGCCGTGGCTGTTTCCGTTGTTGGGTTGACCGAAGAATTAAGCGCAGATCGTATTTTCCTCGGCGGCATTATCGTGCCCATCCAATAACCTATAGCAAGCCCTATAAGAAGCGCCAAGAAAACGCCTGTTACGCTCGTCTTCTGCTTTGAATTGGAGCTATTGTACGGTGTTGGAGCACCCATTGATTTCGATACAAATATTTTTTGCATTATTCGCCTTTCCCTTGTTTTGTAAGAACGTTACTGAAGCCTAGCCATTATGTCTTTATACACGGATTGCCCCCAAAGAACCTTATCTGCATCACGCAGGCTAAGCTTATGCTCACTGGCAAAGGATTGGACTTTCGGGATGAATTCTTCCCAATACATTTTCGCGCTCCATAAACCAGCAGCCGTGGGCGTGAGATTGAGTTCTCTCAAAACCCTCACGTCGATAATTGAAAACTTTTGGGGATAGCAAACCGTAAGAATTGCGCTCGCTACGGCTGTCTTTATCCCCTTAATGTTTCTCAGGCGATCTATGGCGTGGATTTCTTGCCCCTCCATCCCCGCGCTTGTGATTGCCGCATTAATCGCAACAAGATTCCCGACGATTAGCTTATCAGCTTGCTTGAACATGTTCAGTTTCCACCGAAGAATCAAGGCGAGTTCGATTTCTCGCAGAGTCGGGGATGTTTGCTGGCTAATACTACGGAATACTCGGCATTCAGGTTCGTAACAGTCCAATGATCTTTCTATGTCAACATCTTCGTATTTCATAGATCATCTCGATTTCCGTCCAAACGTATTTTTATCGAATACCAACCGTAAAAATAATCTGCGGCCAATTGGGGTCAGGTCTTTGATAATTCAATCAGTTGCACGAGAGATGAAAAGGGGCCCTTGCAAAATAGCAGAATACACTTCAGGCGCAGGACGGAGAGTGTGGCGGGATGCTCAAACGTCAGCGCGCGCGCATGTTCGCAACCGCTTTTAGCCGTGTGTTGCATTTGAGGCATCGCCATTCCTAAGCAGAAATCCTACGGTATTCATTCGCTTTGCGTATGATCGCCGGTTGCGGCCATTGCCGCCGGTCTGGTGGTAGGTGGATGCGTTTGTCGAGCAGGCTCTTGAAGTCGGGAAGGCCCCCGTCTAACCGCAGCGTAACAAGTTGCAGTTCCTTCACCGGGTTGATCCGCATGACGTGTTCCTCATCAAGAAATACCAACCCATTGTCAAAAGCACGGTGGAATGTGGGCGAAAGCGCGAGTCCGTTCTGAATATCGTCGGTACTTCCGATTGCTCCAACCGGAAGAATGTGCGCAGCATCAACGAGGCGTAATTGTAGCCGCGTCACGGCGCATCGGTTGCCATAGGCGGTCAAGACCTGCTGGCGGAAACAAGCCTCCCTGGATAGCCTTGTGACCGTGGAAACGATCTTCCGCCGTTCTTGAGGTAACCTGGCAAGCTCCCTGTCAGTAATCGCTTCAAGGGCCGACGCCTTAACAAGCAACCCATACATAGCGGCGCTCGCCCCCAAACGGTGCAATTCCGAGGCATTTGCGATGTAGCTGACAATCTGGTCAGGCCGAATGCCAACGGCGATTTCGTCATTGTCCTTGCGGTCGAAGGCAAGTCCATCCTGCAGGGCCTTATGAATGCACCTGATGTCAATCTGCACGGAGGGTGATCCTGTAGTGAATTTGTGATGTCGGCGGAGGTCGAACCCAGCGAACATCCTAAGATTCGGTTCATATCCGAGGAGAATGGTGTATCCCTTCGGGTTGAGAGGGAGCGGCGACGTTACCGTCGTCATCTGAATCCGATACTCATCAGGCAGACTCGGACGTCCACCATGAGTGAGGGTCCAGGCGTACACCCAGACCTCGACGCTACCGCTTGATGTCTGAACCGCAAATCGGCGGGGATGTCTTGACGGAGCAGAGAGCAACAAGCCGGAAACCCCCGAATCCTGATAGGCATCCAGGATGGCATCAACAAGAACATTCGTT
>CAIQIC010000511.1 GCA_903871765.1 uncultured Lentisphaerota bacterium | reverse complement strand
GGTTCGCTCACCACCTTCGTCGTCGGCACGCTCATCGGCCTCGGGTTGCTGGCCGGCATCCGCCGCGGCGGCCGGCTGCGGCCCGGCCGCGCGGCGCTCGGCCTGACGATGCTGACCTGGGGCCTCGCGGCGGCACAGAACGTACAGCCGTGGCTGGGCTGGGCGCTGCTGCTGCTGTTGCCCGTGCTGGCGACCGTGGCGCTGGCGCGCTGGGCCGCGCAGTGGGGCCGCCGGCTGGCCGTCCGCGACGCCGCGGATCTCGAACGCCTCACCGCGCCGCCAGCCATGCCGGAAGCACCCGCGACGCCGGCGAGCGGTTTTGTCCGGCCCGGCCTGCTCCCTGTGCTGGCGGCGCTGACGCTGGCCGCCAGTCTGCTCGGCGCCGGCGCGAAGACCGCTACGCCGCCGGCGGTCAAACCTTCCATTCCGGCGGCCAGCACCGACTTGATGATGAAAAATGTCACGCTGACGGTCGAAGGCCCGAGCCTCGAGAAGAATGCCGAGCGCATGGCGCGCGTCGTGGCGGTCCTGGAGTTTCATGCGGACCAGCCCGGCAGGCTCATGGCGCTGCCGCCCCCGCACGTGCTGACGTCGTTCAAGCTCGACAGCCGCGCCCTGAAACTCGCCAGCGAGCCCGGCGGCTACACCGTGGACATCGCTGCCGCGGGCGATTACCGCATCGAACTGCGCTTCCTCGCGCCGGTCTGCGAGACCAACGGTGTCTGGCGGCTGGAACTGCCGCTGCTGCCGCATATCCGCAACGCGGCGAAACTGACGATTCCCGCCGGCGAACTCGACGTGCAGTCGGAGAGCGCCGTGCAGCTCAAGGCCGCCGATAAGAAGAGCCGCACCGAGGTGGACCTCGTGTTCGGTCCGGTGAGCATCGCCGCGATCACGTGGCGGCCGCGCGAGCGCAAGACCGGCCTCGAGAAGGCCGTCGTCTTCACCGAGGTCAACACGCTGGCGACGTTCGAGACCGGCGTCATCCATCTGCAGCACGCGGTCCGCTACCAGATCGCGCAGGGCGAGATCCAGTCGCTGACGCTGCGCATCCCGCCGGAGATGAGCGTGACGGCCGTCGGCGCGCCGGGCCTGAGCACGTGGCGCTACGACCCGGACAAGCACCTGCTGGAGGCGTTGCTGGAGAAACCGGTCAGCGCGGACTTTACGCTGCGCGTCGTCACGCAGGTGGCGCAGGAGAACCTGCCCTACGACGTGACGCTGGCGGTGCCGGTGGTGGAAAACTGCGCGCGGCAGCGCGGCGCGATCGCGCTGGCGGCGTCGGAGGCGGTCCAGTTGCGCGTGGACGAGAAGGCGAGCACCGGCCTGGCCGTGATGAGCATCGGCGATTTCGCCGGCCCGGGCGGCATGGCCCGCGCCGCCGCGCTCAAGCGCGCGTTCCGCTATCACCAGCCGCCGGCCACGCTCAAGGCGCACGCCGAGCGCGTCCTGCCGGAAATCCGCGTGGTCGAGGATGCGCGCGTGGACGTCTCCGACGAACGCGCGGTGCTGTCGAGCAAGCTCGAGGTGGCCGTGGCCAAGAGCGGCATCTTCGACCTGCGCCTCGCGCTGCCGGCCGGCTACGACATCGAGAGCCTGACCGGTCCGGACGTGAGCCACTGGGACGAGCTCAAGGACGGCACCCGCGCCGTGATGGTGCACTTCAACAAGCAGGTGCTCGGCCCGCAGACGCTCAATGTGATCTGCGCGCGGCCGCTGCACGGCATCGCCGCCACGCTGGAGGTGCCGCGCCTGACGGTACAGGATGCGCTGAAGCACACCGGCACGCTGCTGATCAGCGGCGAGCGCGGCGTCCACTTCACCACCGCGCGCCGCGAGGGCGTCAGCGAGATCAACCCGAGCGAGCTGGGCGTGCGGCAGCAGGGCTACGCCGCCTTCCGCCTGCTGCGCCCCGACTGGGCGGTGCAGCTCAAGGCCGAGACGCTCGCGCCGGTCGTGCGCGTCGAGGCGCTGCAGGTCGTCGCCGTGGCCGACGGCCTGCTGCAAGGGCGCGTGCGACTGAACTACAAGATCGAGAACGCCGGCGTGAAGAGCTTCCAGTTGCAGGCGCCGCAGCCCGGTCTCGCGCTGACCGTGCTCGGCCGCAACATCGCCCGCGCGCTGGAGACCGACAAGCAGCGCGGCCTCTGGCAGATTGACCTGCATGGCAAGGTGGAGAACGACTACGCGCTCGACGTCGCCTATCAGCAGCCGCGCGACGTCAAGGCGCAGAGCGCCGCGCTCGCGCCGCTGCTGGCCGTGGGCACCGAACAGCAGAAGGGCTGGCTCGTGGTCATGAGCAGCGCGCGCCTGAAGATCGAGCCGACGGCCGTGCCGGCCGGCTTCAAGGAGGAAGACGCGCGCAGCATTCCGGCGCTGTTCAACGCCGGCGACCTGTCCGACGCGATCCTCTGCTACCGCGTCACCAAGCCGGACGTGGCGCTCAACCTGAAGATTGTACGGCACGGCGCCGCCGAGACGCCGCCCGCCGACGTGCAGCGCGTGCGGCTGGAATCCGCGCTCTCCAGCGACGACTGCCTGGTGACCCGCGCGGAGGTCCAGCTCACCATCGGCGACATGCACTTCCTGCGCACGACGCTGCCCGCGGAGACCGAGGTCTGGTGCGTGTTCGTCAACGGCCGGCCGGTCCCGCCGCTGCGCGAGGGCAAGGATTACCTCATCCCGCTGGACCGCGCCGCCGCGCTCGGCGTGACCAGTATCGAATTCATCTACAGCGGCCGCGGCCGATCCGGCCTCCTGAGCCGCGCGCACCGCTTCGAGGGTCCGCGCTTCGACCTGCCGCTGAGCGACATCGTGTGGACCATCTACGCCCCCGCCAACCGCAGCTACTACGGGTTCGACGGCACGCTAACCTACCGCCCGCCCGAGCACCAGCCGGCGATCGTGGCCTTCGACGACCAGGCCTACACCGCCAACAACGACGGCATCCTGCGCACCAACCTGAAGAACGCCGAGGTCGCGCTCAAGCAGGGCGAGGAGTTCGCGCGCAAGGGTTATCAGCAGGAGGCCCGGCAGGCGTTCGAGTCCGCGCTCTACTACTCGCAGGGCAAGGCCGACTACAACGAGGACGTACGCCTGCAATACCGCAACCTCGCCAAGCAGCAGGCCGTCGTCGGCCTCGTCAACCGCCGCGACGAACTGAAGTTCGGCAACAACCTGGTCAACCAGGAGGCCGGGCCGCAGGGGCCGGCGCCGACGGGCAACAATGCCTACAGCGGCGGCACCCTGGTGAACGCCGGCACGCTCCAGCTCGGCAGCGCGAACACCTACGCCGGCAACTGGACCTCGGAACAGGCCGCGCAAGTGACGCACAACCTGAGCGCGAAGGACAACACCAGCCTCAACGTCGTGGCCGAAAAGATCCTCGACCAGCAGGCCGCGGCGGCGGGCGTCGCCACCGCGCTGCGCGTCACGATGCCGCTCGAGGGCCGCGTGCTGGAGTTCGAGCGTCCGCTGCAGAACACGCCGGGCGCGGCGCTGTCCGTCAGCTTCAAGACCAGCGGCGGCGGGTGGTGGCAGACGCTGCTCACGCTCGGCGCGTTTCTCGCCGCGTGGGGCATCTTCCGCGTGCTCTGCGGCCTCGCCGCCCGGCCCGCGCCGGCGTGAGGGGCCGCCGGAGGATGAAGGGCTTCCAGGGCGGCAACTGGACTACGACTACGGCCACCAGGTCGCCCAGTCGCTGGACGCGAAGGACACCGAAAGCCTGAATATCATGGCCGGGCACACTTGGTATTACGGTCGGAAAGCTTCTGCGCGAGAGCGGGAGCGGGGCGAAAGTGCATAGCACGTCGCACTCGAACGACATGCAGCAGCCCCCGTTTGGCCAAATCCAAGAGATCGCGACGGGCGGTTTCATAGACGGTGTCGTGGCTCGCCCGATGCGATTCAAAGGTGTAATCGGCGGCCGGATGCCGCAGGGCGTGAACCACCAGCGCTTTCTGGCGATGGTTCAATGCGGCCAGCACGCGAGAGGTTTCTTCCACGGCGTGGAGTTCCTCGGTCTTGCGCCGGATGTGGGCGTGCAGGTCGCGGATGGCCTGGCGGATGACGCCGAGTTGATGAATGAGGAAATAGTTGAGGTCATTTTCATCCGTCTCGGCATGGAGAAACGACCGGGCATACTGGACCGGCGCTTTGCGCAGTACGCTGGAGATGGAGAGAAACTCGCAGAGCCAGTAACCCTGCTTGAGCATAAGCCAATAGAACAGCGCGCGAGCTGTCCGGCCATTGCCATCCACAAAGGGATGTTCATAGGCCAGACCGAAGTGAAGGATGATCGCCCGCAACACGGGGTGGATGAAGAAGTCCGGAATTTTTGCATTGGCGAAGTCGCACCAAAGCTGGATGCGCCCCGGCAGGCTGTCCGCAAGGGGCGGTTCAAAGAGCAGGGTGTTGTCGCGGTCATCAAAGATGCCCACGGATTCATCGGGACGTCGAAAGCGGCCAGCCGATTCGGGCCGTTCGAGCGTCTGATCGGTAATCATGCGCTGGATGGAGCACAGTAACTCCGTGGTCAGCGGCTGGTTCGTTATTTCCCGAACATATTGCATGGTCCGATAGTTATTCAAAATCATCTGTTCATCCCGGTCGACGGGCGGACGGCCGGTGCGAAGCATCTCGCGGGCGACCTGGCGCGTGGTCGCAGCGCCTTCCAACTGGCTGCTGCGGATGGCCTCTTCGATCAGGGAGCTGACAAGATAACGGTCGCGAGTTTGCGGATTGAGGACGGGATCCGGCATCTCGATGCGACCGGCCGCATTTTGATCCACAAAATGCAGCAGCTCAACAATCGGATCCACCATGCCATATTGGAAGGGTGCGCCGTTCACGTCTTTTATCGGCAAAGTACGAGCTGCCGCCGCACGGCGATATTTCAAACCCAACCAAACCCATTCCGCTGTAAAACCGGATGGCATCGGCCGGTAGCGCAAATCGTCCCAATGCATATATCGTCCATGGAAAACCGGCGTCTTGATCTGGCGAAGAATCTCGCCATAGGTTTCAAATCCCTTCTCCTTATCTTGCAACAGGTTGACCATCAATTGTTCCCACGCAACCGGTATCTCGGGCAGCTTCATATAACCTCAACTACTATTTTGTTACTATTATCCGTGAAAATAGTAGTTGAATAAGAACCCTTTGGGAAGCTTAATGTTAAGCCGATCATGGGCAGGCGTAGGGCTATTCGGCGCTTGGACAGGCCGGCCGTTTCGGGCATAATGCCGGTGGTGGGCACCATGACAGAAAAGCGGGCGTGGCAGATTGACGTGGCGAAGTTGGCGCGGGACATTCTGGACCGCACGCGCACGGCCAACACCGGGGAAGACCTCAAGATGCGGGTGGACCCGCTCTTGCGGCGGGCTTTTCTGGACATCGGGGTGGAAGTATGGAATATGAATTGCTGATCACGAAGGACCGGTGCTACCCGCGCAAACTTTTGGAAAAGCTGAAGGACGCGGCGCCGACGCTGTTCACCTCCCAGTATTCCAAGAACCAGGCCACCGACGTGAACAAAGACCTTTTCGCGCTCGGTATCCCAGCCTACAACCGAAAGACCGTCGGCCCCTACCTGGAGTCGCTGGGTGCACGTACAGACACGCCCCCACCGTTCCCGGTCAAAGATGAAGATCCGCCGCTGACGATCAGCGAGCCCAAGCCCGTCCACGTAAAATCCACGGTCGTCTGCAAACCCAAGGTCCGGCAAATGTCTTTGCTCTGAGAGATCCCCCATGGCGCTGAAGAAGATCCCGCTGGACGAGGCGCAGAAGGCGCGGCTGCTCGCGGAGTTGCACCGCGACCATGCGGCACGGCAGGCCGGTTACCGGGAGCGGGCCTTGAAGCTGTTCCCCCACCTCTGCGCGCGGTGCGGGCGCGAGTTGATCGGCAAGCGCCTGAAGGAGCTGACCGTCCACCACAAGGACCACAACCACGAGAACAACCCGCCCGACGGCAGCAACTGGGAACTGCTCTGCGTGTACTGCCACGACCACGAACACGAGAAGATGTTCCTCGGGCAATACACCGACGGCGCGCGTTCCGACGGCACGCCGCCACCGGCCACCTTCCAGCCCTTCGCCGGGCTGGACGCGCTGCTGAAGCCGAAGGACGGCAAGTCGCCGGCCGGTAAATAACGGCTGCGCAACCCGTCCAATATGTTTCGGTGGTTTGCGCGGGGCTGGAAGCCCCGCCCACACGAACTCGGCCTCCATTTTTCCACGGCACAGCGAGACGCTCGGCTCTTTTCGCGGGCCTTGGAAAACGCAGCGTGTTTTGCTAGCGTACGTCCATGGATGTGCAAACGTATCTGGCGGTGCTGCGGGCCGAAATCGAGGCGGCGCTCGATGCGTATCTGCCGCCGGCCGCAGCGCGGCCGGCGCGCTTGCACGCGGCGATGCGCTACAGCATCGAAAGCGGCGGCAAACGGCTGCGGCCCGTGCTGTGTCTGGCCAGCGCCGAGGCCGTCGGCGGCCCGTGCGACCGGGCCATGCTGCCGGCCGTGGCGCTGGAATATCTGCACACCTACACGCTGATTCATGACGACCTGCCGGCGATGGACAACGACGACCTGCGCCGCGGCCGGCCCACCGTGCACAAAGTGTTCGGCGAGGCCAGCGCCATCCTGGCCGGCGATGCGCTGCTGACGCTGGCCTTCGAGCTGCTGGCGCGCGTCGCCGCGCCGCCGCCTTATCCTCCGGGCCAGCTCGTCGCGGAACTGGCCGCGGCGGCGGGCAGCCGCGGCATCGTCGGCGGGCAGTTCGAAGATCTGGCGGCCGAGGGCCGCGCCCCCGAAGCGGAGTTGTTGGCCTACATCCACTCCCACAAGACCGGCCAGCTCATCCGCGCCGCCTGCCGCCTGGGCGCGATCGCCGCCGGGGCGGACGCCGCGCAGCTTGCCAGCCTGACGGCCTATGGGGAGCACATCGGGCTGGCCTTCCAGATCGCCGACGACGTGCTCAACGTCATCTCGTCGCCGACGGAACTCGGCAAGGCCGTCGGCAGCGATGCCGCGCGGAAGAAAATGACCTATGTCGCGCTCTACGGCCTGGAGGCCTCCCGGGCCAAAGCCCGCACGCTGATGACCGCGGCGCAAGCCGCCTTGACGGAACTCGGCCCGCGCGCCAAACCGTTGCGCGGCCTGGCCGAATACATCGTGGCGCGAAACTCGTAAAGCCAGACACCTGACTCTCTGCATTTTGCATTTCGGCCGGTCGAAGCTATCTGTTCCCGGAGCGGAACGTGTAAACGTTCCGGTTGCGCCCGGAACCGTTACCCCGCTACGCCAAGGCTTCGCAGGGCAAGCCGGTTCCTCCAGCAGAAACCATAATGCGCATAGCGGCCCCACCTTGATCCGCGCTTGAGTCCCGCCCCGCGCCGTGGCAGAGTGCGCGCATGCGCATTTTACTGAGCAATGACGACGGCATTTACGCGCCCGGCCTCCAGGCGCTGCATGACGCGGTGAAGGACCTGGGCGAAGTCACGGTGGTCGCGCCCGCCAGCGAGCAGAGCGCAGTGGGACATGCCATCACGCTGTCGGACCCGATCAAGGCCCGGCCCATCCAGCGCAACGGTTCGTTTTCCGGCTACGCGGTGGGCGGCACGCCGGCGGACTGCGTCAAGCTCGCGGTCTGCGCCCTGCTGCCGCAGAAGCCGGACTTGATCATCAGCGGCATCAACCTCGGCCCCAACACCGGCATCAGCGTGATTTATTCCGGCACCGTGTCGGCCGCGACGGAAGGCACGGTGCTGGGCATTCCCAGCATGGCCATTTCGCTGGCTTCCTACCTGCAGCCGCGCTGGGACGTCGCCGCGCGCGCCGCCCGGCAACTGGCGCAGCACATCGCCCGGGCGGGTTTGCCGCCGGACACGCTGCTGAATGTCAACGTCCCCAACCTGCCTGCCGACCAGATCAAGGGGTTCGCCGTCACGCGCATGGGCCGCTCGCGGTTCGTCGAGAAGTTCGACCGCCGCACCGATCCGCAGGGCAACGTGTATTACTGGATGGACGGCGATTTGGAACTGCTCGGCGATGTGACCGACACCGACATTGACGCCGTCAACCACGGGTATGTTTCGCTGACGCCGATCTGGTTCGATCTGACCCATCGCGAGGCGCTGCCGATCTTCCGGCAGTGGCGGCTGGACTGGAAAACAGACTGATGCTCAGGCCGCGCTCGCGCCCTGGTCCGACGGCTCAGCCGCGGTGGCGGCCTGATCTGCCGGCCGGGCGGCGCCGTCCGGCGCCTGCGGCAGCGTGATGGTGACGACCGTGCCCTGCGCCGTGGAGTCAATCTGCACCTGTCCGTTGTGATCCACGACGGTGCGCTTGACGATGGGCAAGCCCAGCCCCAGCCCGCGGGCCTTGGTGGTGCAGAAGGGCGAGAAGACCCGATCGGCGATTTCGGCGGGTATGCCGGGCCCGTTGTCCGCAATGCTGATTTCAAGCCGCGGGTTCGCCTGGCCGTCCAGCGGCTGCGGGACGGCGCGGGCGCGGATGGTGACGCGGGCATCGGCGCGCTGAGCCAACGCCTCGCGCGCATTGGTCAGGAGGTAAGCAAAGCATTCGGTGAGCGCACGGTGGTCGCCCCAGGTGAACGGCAGGTGCGGGTCTAGGTGCAGTTCCACAGCCAAGCCGTTGCGCCGGGCGGAGGGGAACACCGCCCCGACACTCTTATTGAGCGCGCCGCGGAGGTCCACGGCCTCGAACTTGAGTTGTGGCGGATGAGCAAATTCGTGGATCTGGGTGATGATGCTGTTCAGGCGGTCCACTTCCCGCGTGACGTTCTGGCTGAAATCATCGCGGAATTCCGCGTCGTTGTACCGTTCCGGCAGGAGTTGGGCAAAGGTTTTAATGGCCACGAGCGGATTACGGATTTCGTGCGACATACTGGCGGCCAGTTCCGTCCAGAAAGCGGCGCGTTCCATTTGCTCCTGCTTTTCCTTGAGGGCCTGCTGGGCCGTCTGGTCCTGGATGAGCGCGACCGCGCCGAGACAGAGTTCGCGGTCCAGGAGCTGCAAGCCTTGGACGGCCACGGTGCGTTTGGTGAGCGGATCCGTCCACAGGGGGGGGGGAGTGGCTGCCGTTTCGCCCAGGAGGCTGCGCCGCACGATGTCCGCGATCCGGCTGCCGAGCTTCTCGACGGGCTGGTGCAGGACGGACTCGGCCGGCAGGTCCAGGATGGCCTGGGCGGCGGCGCTATACCAACGGATAACGCCCGCGGCGTCCACGGCGACAATGCCCGTGGGCAGCGTCTGGAGCAGGGTTTCGGCCAGCGACTTCTGAACGGTCAGTTCCTCGTAGAGCAGGGCGTTCTCCAGCATTGTGGAGACATGGTCAGCGATGGAGTTAAGCTGCTCGAGCCGGGCTTGTTCGAACGGCAGGCCGGTGGCCCGGTGGCCGACGAACAACCAGCCCAGCAGGCGCTCGCGGGCCTGGAGGGGTACGAGCACTTCCGCGCCCAAGACATCCAGCGTCTGCAACAGCAGCAGCCGTGTGGCGGGGTCTTCGATATGCTCCAGGTGGGGGCGAAAAACCATGTGGACGTGGCGTTCCAGCCAGCGCACCAGCGCATCCGTGTGTTCGTAGGTCAGCTCCCGGGTGTCCTCGAGGCAACGGATGCCGGCGCGGAGCCGGAAATCATCGCGGTCGCGGGACCGGCAGAACAGGCCGACGCGTGAGACGAGGACGGCGTCGGCCACGGCTTCCGCCAGGCTTTCCAGCAGGGCCTCGACGTTATCCATGTGGCGCGCGGCGTAGGGGAAACGGCGCGCGACGAGCGCGCTGGCGGGTTCGCCCGCGGGGGCGGGCCGAGCGGCGGAACCGCGGCGGACGGTGCGCTCCAACTCGTCGCGCAGGAGGCGGTTTTCCACGCGCACCTGCAGGAGGTCCAGCGCGTGGGCCACCACGGCCTGCAGCCGCCGATGATCCGCCTGCAGACTTTCGACGGCATACACGCCCAGCGCCTCGGCCGCCCGGAAGGGATCGGAACCCGGCTCGCCAAACGCGAGCACGACGGTGGGCGGCCACGTGGCGAGGATGCGCGCCAGCAACTCCAGGGTGGACGCGCCGCGGATATCCAGCAGCAGCACCGTAGTGCAGTTGCGCTCCAGAATGCTTTCCAGCGGCGCGCGCGCGCGGACGTGGCGCACCACGACGACCGCTTGCAGGCACCGGACCATGCGCCCGGCCCACTCGTCGTCCTCGCTATACAGCAGGCATGGAGGTGGCCGATTCATGGGAGCTTTCCGTATTTATAACCCTTTCCGACACCAAGGGGAAGTAAATATGAAAGATGGCACCCTTCGCAACCGTGCTATCCACGTCAATCAGGCCGCCGTGTTCCTCAATAATGCCATGGGCGACGGAGAGGCCCAGACCCGTCCCCTCGCTTTTGGTCGTAAAGAAGGGATCGAAGATGTGCGCCAGATCCTCCGGTTTGATGCCGCTGCCGGTGTCCGCAATGCTGATGTGAATTTGTTCGCCCGCCGGTTTGCCCAAGCGCCCGCTGAAGGCCAGGCTGCCGGGCAACGCCGCGTCGGTGGTCACCGTCAACTGCCCCCCGCCGCGCATGGATTCGATGGCGTTGAGGAAAAGATTCAGGAAGACCTGGCTGAGCTGATTGCTGTCCGCCAGGATCCGGTCGCGCGGCGCGAACAGGAAGCAAACCAGGACGATATTTTTCGTGCGCAGTTCCTCAGCGACCAGTTTCAATGAATGCTCCAGCACGGGATGCAGCGACACGGGGGCCAACCTGGGCTCGGCCGGGCGGGCGAAATGCAGCAACTGGTTGACGATCGAGTCAATCCGCCGGATTTCATGCCCCACGAGCGTGGAAAACGTGTCGCGGAAGTCACGGTCGTCGTAGCGTTCCGGCAGCAGTTGGGAGAAGGTCTTCAGGGTGACCAGCGGGTTTTTGATCTCATGGGCCATGCCGGCCGAGAGGATCCCGAGGCTGGCCAGCCGGTCGGAACGGCGAATGTGCATTTCCATCTTTTTGATATCGGTGATGTCGCTGAAGACCAGCAAGGCGCCCAGCATCTTGCCGGTATAGCTTCGGAACAGCGCGCCCCCGGCGCGGATGGTCACCGTTTCCTCCCCATGCGGCAGGGTCAGTTCGGTGTTGCTGAGCGGCGCGTGGCGTTCCAGCAGGGCGGTCAGCGCCTG
>CAIQIC010000510.1 GCA_903871765.1 uncultured Lentisphaerota bacterium | reverse complement strand
TGATAAGGAGAAAACCGACTGGCGGAATCCTGTTCCGCCGGCCGTGTGCGCCACGGCCAAGCAAGCCAGGTCAGTATGTATAGTCAGGCCGGCCAATTGACCGGCCTGATCCGCTGATACATATGCAGAAGGAGGAGTCATAGAAGTATCTGCTGCGGTCGAAAACTGCCAAAGGATCTGGCGGTTTGGCCAGTGATTGATTCATGGTGTGCCTTCCACCGAACGCCAAGTTCTTGGCTGAACGTCGGGTCAATATCCTTGCGGCCGGGGATAGTTCCAATCAACCAAAGGTAGCACGGGATATCGGTGGTCGGCACCTTGGAGAGGAGATTGACGGTAAACAGGACGACCTCCGCGATCTCCGAGCAGGCCCCATTCAGAATCTCCAGCGCGAGACGAAAGAGCGAATCCGGCGGAATGGCAAGGTCCGCGTCGTTGGCGAGCAACAGTAACCCATGGTGACCGCGAAGGTTCAGGTGTGCCTTGGTCTCACGAATCTGCTTGTTGGCCTTTTTGATCCTGTCGCGAAGCGTGGCCGAGTAGATGCGCCGAATATCGCTAAAGCACTCGCGTGGGATGGAGTCGCTACGCATGACCGCAGGCGTCTCGCCAGTGACAAGGCCCCGTTGTCGCCATTTCTTCCAACATGCCTCTACCTTGTTCGCAAACACCGGATCATCCAGTTTGTTCTCCTTCAGGCACTTGAGTTCAGCGACCACTCTTGCGACCGGGAAATGGTAGTCGGCATTGTCGAACGCAGGACTGCGCGGTATGCCATCCTTCAGCACCACGCCGCCAATGCTTCTCACAAAGTCGTCGAATGCTTGTTCAACGTCCATGATCATCCTGCGTTCCCGCCTCTCGCCTCATCTTCAGGCGCGTCCGAAGTGCATGCAGAGGGGAAGGCCGTTCTGTACAGCGGAATCATGACGTCCAATGCCTTTGCCAACTGCTGAACCGCAAACCCATGCGCTTGCAGCTTCTTCTTCCCCGACATCTCGCGGATTCGCCTTTGTCCGTCTTCCGTCACCACCTGCACGTGCTCCAATTCCGAACGCTTCTGGTAGACATTGTGGAAGCACATGCCAACAAGAGCCAGATCGCCGCCCCGCTGCTCATACCTGCTGTAGACGTCGCGCTCCCGAACTTGGCCGTTTGCCCCGACTGGAACCGCGTCATGCAGAACATCGCGCACGTAGACCAGAAGCACGCAATCCATGCACTTCAGGCAATCGCTGATCCACTCCTTGACGCGTCGTGGTTGAATCGTCCGGATTTCGAGGCAGTTGAGCGCATAGTCCCTTGCCGCAAAGAACTCGGTTCCTAATGGTTCTCGAAACGCGAACAGACAAGCGGACTGGCGTATCCTGTCCACAAGGCGTTCGACGGCCGTATCGGTATCGCCCATCTCGGCTACAATCAGATAGGCCACCTCGTAGGGGCTGAGAACCGGGCGTTGCGTCTGCTCAAGTATCTTCTGTCTTTGTGCCGTGAAACTCATGACACGCCCAATGCCTCCATGAGTTGTTCCCGGCTCAGCCCTTTCGCGCCCCACAAGTGGACCCATGAAAGGACTTCTCGTTTGAGGATCGGATCTGGTTCGCGTGAGGCACGGGAAAGGATGGACTGCAGAAACTGCCGATCACGCCCGTGATGAAGAAGCAGGAAGTACATGGTGCGTCGTGAGTACCACCCGCCGTCCGAGTCCAAGCAGCAGAACATCTCCCGCAATTCCCTTGTCGAGAACTGCTGACTCAACGCCAGGCATTGATAGACGTGGTGGACAAGCCATTCGTACTGATCGTGGGTCTTCGCGAACTGGAGCAATCTCCTCTTCACGACCGGGTTGTCTTCGTAGAGCGTCAATACCCAACAGAACTGGTCGGCAAGCCAGAAGTACTGCTCCAGTAGAAACAGCCAGCCGGCCAGCACGGGCCCTCTTGCCGGCGTGTTCGGCGCGCCGAGTTCCTTGAGGATTCGGTGAGCCTGCCTGAAACGGTAGCCGAGTCCCATGAAGTCCCGCTGAACGGCGCGATCATGAAATTGCAGGCTCTTGCGCCCCTCACGGGACAGTTTCTGCCTAATCTCTTGTGACACGGCGCGCAGTTGTGCTCGACACGCCTTAGTTGCTTCTCGCCTATGCGGCGTCCGCCCCGCCTCTAGCGGCTCGTCACGAGTGGCGCCGTCTTGTTCGGCGAGCAATTCCAGGTCTTCGCCGTTCCCCGCCGACGGAGGTGCCTCTGATTCCGCGGCACCGTATTCAAATCCGATCAGCGATTCTCCCTGGTTCTCCGGGGTCAGTTCCTCAATGCCCGTCTTCTTTGCGTTCAGGGACAGGGCGTGGCGCTTCAGATACCGATCGATCTCCACCAGTACCCGCTGAAGTTGATCATGGGAATAGCCATAGATGCGGATATCGTCCATGTATCGGTAATAGCGGAGGCCACGGTTCTTGATCAGGTTGTCCAGATCGTGGAGAAACAGATTGGCAAGGAAATGCGATGCGCTGGTTGCCTGCGGAATGCCGACGCCCGGTGTCGGGCCTTCGCGGGTGCCGGACCAGACGTTCAG
>CAIQIC010000509.1 GCA_903871765.1 uncultured Lentisphaerota bacterium | reverse complement strand
GAGTTCATCTACGGCTACGGCGCCAAGAGTGTCAAGGTTGAGTATTCGACCGATGGTGCGACCTGGACGGCGTTGGCGAACGTGCCCCAGTTCGCCATGGCCCCCGGCGACCCCGCCATGCTCCCCGGCAACCCCAACTACGCCGCCAACACCACGGTGAACTTCGGCGGCGTCATGGCCCAGTACATCAAGCTGACCGTCGTGTTGGCCGCGTAGTTGGCCGCGCCCGGCCCCATCGCGAACTGGGGCACGTTGGCCAACGCCGTCCAGGCGGCGCCGTCGGTCGAATACTCCACGGTGACATTCTTGGCGCTGTAGCCGCAAAAGAATTCAACCGGCCAGTTGGAGTTCCAGACGAGAAGCTTGTCCAGCTTGTAGACCTTGTCGAACTGGTACTGAATCCAGTTCGGCCACACGCCGGCGCTCATCCACATCGTGTAATTGTCGGTGCCGTGCAGATCGCCTGTCATGCCGGAACCGTCGATGGTCTTCTCCGGGCCCCAGCCCGGGAGGCAGCCGGAGGCCGTGGCGGTGATCGAAGTGCCGACGATCGGACAGGAGTACGACTCGACGGTGAAGGACCACGTACTTCCTTTGAAAATCGTGTTGCTGGGGGCTTTGTTGACCTCATCGATACGCCAGTAGTAGGTTTGGCCCAAATCGAGAATGGTGGCCGGGATGTAGGTGGTCGCCGTCTGGCCCCGGCTGACCAGAACGCTGCCCGGCTTGGTTCGGCTGGCATTGTTCACGTCCGCGAAGCTCTTGCCCAGGTACACGTCGTGCGTGGCCGCGAACTGCCCCGCCGTCCAACGGAGGAAGGTGTCCTCAGGCACGTCGGTGGCCCCGTGGGCAGGATCAGGATCATGCGCCAGTTGCGGCCCGGCCGGTCCCTGCATGACCGCTTTGATCTCCTCGGCCGTCAGGGCCTGGCTGAAGATGTAAACGTCGTCCAGCAAACCGGCGTACCAAGACCTGCCACTAACGACGCCGGGATCGCCGCCGATGTACAGGTTTTCGGCACTATCGTAGGGCAGCGGGGCCGCCACGCTGCTCTGCAAGATGCCGTCCACGTACAGCTTCAACGTGGCGCCGTCGTAGGTCGCCGCCAGATGGACCCATCGGCCAGCTACCGCCTTGGCGGTCAGGGCGGTGTAAGCGGGGTCGCTGCTCGCGCGAACGCCGAAGACAAAGCTCCCCGGGTAGAGCGGCAGATTGGGATAGGGCAGGTCGCCTTGCACCGCTAAGAACCAACTGGCCCGGGTCGAACCGCCGCGCCCGTGATACAGGATGACTTGCTGATCCAGGGTGCCGGGCTGCACGTACGCGGTGACCGAGAACTGCTGGGTGCTGCGCAACTGGAGGGCCGGGTTATTCCACACTTGGAAATAATCGCCATTGGCGTGGAATTGGGCCGCCTGACCGCGGATCCCCGGCACATAGCTTACCTTCCCCAGCAGCTTGGCGTCATTGCCATTGCCGCTGGAGTCCCCTCCGCTGCCATCGAAGGACCAGCAGGCCACGGGAGCCGCAGGTGCAGCGTACGCCCGTTCCAGTACGAAGCATACCACGGCGGCAGCCAACGTCAGATGAATGAATCTCTTGTGCATGGTAGTTCTCCCCAGAATGAGTTTTCGCGCGTCACTTGCGCCTGTTTACCTCAGTAGTCCTTGAAACCACGCATCCATTCGGGCCAGTCGTTCGGTTTCACACCACCAGCTTGGGTCCACGGCCCATTCGTGTCGAAATCGCGGAACCATTTCAGCTTCCACAACTCCTTCAGGCCGATCTTCCGCACCGACCAATCCAGGAAAACGCCGTTCACGACACCATCGTGCCGACTCACGCAGAAGGGCCAGGTAAGGCTGTGATTCAAATTGGGAGGGGGCGGCACGTCCGCCGAAGGGGGCCCTCCATAAGGATGCGAGCAATCCATAATCACCGGAATGTTCCCCTTGTTCCCGAGGGAGAAGATGTCCACGCCCCGGGACCATTCGGCCGGCGGGACAAACGTCAGAGTGCTCTCGAAGCGGGTCCGGAACAGGAACTGGTTCATGCCGTAGCTGCCGACAAACCGGGAACCGGGCGTGTAGATCACCCAGGCGGGATATGACAGGTCCAGGCTCCCACCTACACTACAGGCGGGCCCACTGTTGAGCAGGCTGAGTAAAGATCTCCATAAATAATTCATGCCGTTGTGCAGTTATCAAAGCGGTATTACAAATCTGAAATTTTGGGCTCGACGAACGCAGCCTTGTTTCGTTGAAAGAAAATTTTTCAAGACCGGCAAGTAATCCGG
>CAIQIC010000508.1 GCA_903871765.1 uncultured Lentisphaerota bacterium | reverse complement strand
GTGGGATATTCTATTATGGAACGCGGCATGATCGACAGCGGAGCGGGAGACGACTAAGCGAATCGAGTAAGTGTAAGCGACGAAGCGTGAGGGACTAAGAGTGGACGACGAAGTGTGGTGGGGCGTGGGTTTATGGCACATCTTCTTGGTCGTGAGATTTTGAAAGTATAGCAGAAGGGCATGGATTTTGTGGCGATCCGCTGAGCGTTGATGGTCGCTTCCCGATGTTCCCCGCGCTTTACCCCATAGCCCCGCAGCCTGCCATTGCCTGCCCATCGGAGCCTTGGCATAGGAGGGAGCTTGCCTGCACTGAGTCTTGTCGAAGTGCCTGCGGTGAGCCCGTCGAACCGTCGAAGGGTCTGCCCTGAGCTTGTCGAAGGGCTCCGTTCAACACATTTTAGCCCACATGCGGCGAAATCAACGATTGCCCCACCGCGCCAGAGGTTTATACTCGCCGCACGTGAGCTAAAACGCTGTTCATTGGCGCAAAAATAAGACGAACTGACTGATGAAAAAGAAATACATACCCGTCGGACAATACGCATTCGAAGGGAAAAATCTTGATGGTCCGTCAGACGAGTTCCTCGAAAAGACGGCCCCACTGATCGGCTATATCGTTCACCGCTTCAACACGCTTGAGGACCTTCTCAACGCGGCAATCTGCGAATGGATCAACGAGCACTCAGACTCTCTTGGGTTAATCGTGATTCACAAGATGAACTACGCCGGCAAAGTTGATCTCTTGAAGCGACTCGTATCTGATGTCCAGAATGCGATTGGCAAGAAGATGCCCTCATTCGAACGGCTGATTGAGGAACTCTCCGCGGCAGGCAGACTGCGCAATGCGGTGGTACACGCAGAATGGGAATCAGCCTACGACGACGGATTCACACCGTGCAAGGTTCTGATGAAGGAACATGGCTTGGAGCACGAGTACATGCAGTTCTCGCCGAACGATCTCGAAGAAGTTCTTTCCCTTATTGACGACACCTCCGAGCATTTCGATCTATATGATGAAGAACGTCAGGAACTCTTTGTCTAGCACAACGGCGAAGAAGGAGAGCGCCAACCAGGCGTTTGAGGCTACCGGAGACCCGGGGTCGCCTCAGCCTCAACGCCAACGTTCGGCGGGCAAAGGAGAGGATCATGGCTAGATCGCAACAAATGGTCTCAGAGGCCCGAGGAATTGGGCAGCTTCTGAGCGAGCGTCGCTACTTCGCTGTCCCAGCACACCAACGCGATTTTGCATGGCCGCTTGAAGCGGTTGAGCAGTTCCAAGAGCATCGGGTCTCGCGCCGGTGAGCCGCACCGTTCGACCGAGAGGAATCTAGATGCCGGATCTTGATATAAACACCGAGCCAACTGTGTTCGTCTTGGGTGCCGCAGCCAGCAACCCGTACGGATTCCCACTTGGACCCGAGTTGAAGCAGCACATCCTGGGTTTCCCGGATGCAGTCGTGCAGAACGTTCTTGGCGACCATCATCAGGCGGCGCTTATCCCGGGATTCAAGACTGCTCTCACTCACGGCGACTACGGGACGATTGACAATTTCTTGGAGCGAAAAAAACGATATCGTGAACTCGGTGCATTCTACATCGTCTCCGTAATCGGCGGGCAAGAAAGGCGAGAGGTGCTGTTTCCGCAACGCGAGTTTTATGCTGACCTATTCCACATGTTGGACCCAGAATCGGAATCCCCGGACATTCCCCCTATCAGTATCGTGTCCCTGAACTACGACCGGTCACTGGAGGAGTTTTTGGTGCGCAATGTTGAGTTTAACTGCGCTGATGACACTGAAGAGCGTGCGCGTGGGAAAGTGGGGAAGTTGCCAATTGTTCATGCACACGGATCACTCGGCGATCTCGCACAGGTGCCGTATGGGCAGGCGACAAAGGACGCTGCCTCACTAAAAGAGGCGGCGCGCAGGATCAAGATCGTGTCTGACCGATTAGAGGATTCGACCGAGTTTCAGACAGCACAACGGATGCTGGTCTCCGCTCGCAATATCGTCTTCCTGGGTTTTGGCTACCACCCGACAACGCTCCATGCATTGCTCGGATCGTGCAGTCTGGAGAACAAGCGGGTGTTCGGAACGGCGGTCCGTTTACCTGACGACCGGAAGGCAGAGGTAACGCTGTTCTTCAAAAGCGCAATCCATTTTGGTGGGGCCAATCAGGATTGCTCGTCTTTCCTTGAACACCTCGGAATCGGCAAACGGAACTTCCCGAGAAGGAAGGTCGGGGGGAATGGGGTCACGTCTAAAGGCAGTGGGGAGAAGCCCTGAATTTAGAACTTAGCCTCTTTTTTCAACACTTTATGGACAAAACGGGGTCACGTGACCCCGTTTGTTTCCTTCCACCGCGGTCCATTACTTGCGCCCTCCCGGCTGGTGCCGGGCAATGTGGAACAGGCCCCACACGACCACAAAGCACATCAGTTGTTTCCACTCCAGTTTCGCCGGCAGCCGCCCTTCGGCCACGGCAAGCGGGAAGCACGACGGCACGATCCACGCCCACAAATACATCACGATCGGCACCACCATGCAAATCAGCATGAACACCTTGAACAGCATCAGCGCGGTCCCATCCTGATCGGCCGCCGCGGGCCAATCCGTCCCTGTGTCGGCATCCCATGGGATCTCAGTCGGCGCCACCGTAAGCACTTGCTGTGCCTCATCGGCGTATTCGGCCGGCACCAGCACTCGCGCCCCGCCGCCCAGAAAGCCCAGTCCCGGATACATATAAACCGCATTCAGATTGGTGACGAATACCGGGATGCTCTCCGCCTCCAGGCGCTGCCGCGCCCCTTCCACCCAATCGGGCCGCAACGCACCATACACGGGCACCGGCGCGGACGCATCCGGCCGGCGGGTAAAGGCCAAGACGCCGCCAACTGCCGAACCTACGGGCGTACCCGGCACGGTCAGGATCTCGTTACAGGCCGGACACAGCGCAGCAAACCCTTCCATCCGGCGGGCAAAGAACACGGTTTGTGCGCAATGCGGACACGAGCAGGCAATCTGCAGATAGGCCGCGCCGGGCGCCTCCCGTCGGTACGGAAGCCCGTGGGCGACCGCCAACAGCAGCACCGGCGCGAGCCAGAACAGGATCAGGCCGAGCCACACAAACGAGATCAGCACCCAACCCAGCAGACAGGCCAGGATGGCGAGCCGGATGAAGGCGCGGGGCGGCCAGCCCTTGGATCGGAGGCGATAGTACGCCGGTTCAAAGAAGAACAGCGCGAACAACAACGCGATCAGGGACCCCAGTATCATAAGCCCCTACAGCCACACCCCCGCCCGCCGCTACCTCGGACACCCCCGCGAGACGCGCAGGCTGCCTGGCGCGACGCATGCTTATTTCTGCCGGCCCGCGACGATCACGATCACCACCCCGGCGACCACCAGCACCGCGAGCAAGACCACACCCAGACCGATCACCAGCATGGCACACGACTCCGTTGATCACGACACAAACTGCATGACGGCGGCTGAAGCGTCGTCCGCATCCGCAACCTGCCTCCTGCCCTTCGCCGACCGCGTCAGCGCCCCTGCACCCGCGCCCGCTGGCGCAGGCGGAGGGCGTTGAGCCGGATGAAGCCGGTGGCGTCGCCCTGGTCGTAGCCGCCGGCGGCCTCGAAGGAGGCGACGCGCGGGTTATACAGCGAGCGCGGCGCCTTGCGGCCGACGACGGTGCATTGGCCCTTATAGAGCTTGAGCCGGGCGGTGCCGGTGACGCCCGCCGCGGCGGTGTCCATCGCCGCCTGCAACATTTCGCGCTCCGGCGCGAACCAGAAGCCGTAGTACACCATCTCCGCGTAGCGCGGCACGAGGCTGTTGCGCAGGTGCAGCACTTCGCGATCCATTGTAAGCTGTTCCACCGCCTCGCGCGCCCGGTGCAGAACCGTGCCCGCCGGCGTCTCATAGACGCCGCGGCTCTTCATGCCCACGAAACGGTTTTCCACCAGGTCCACCCGCCCCACCCCATGCTGGCCGGCCAGCGCGTTCAACGTCAGCATTACGTCCAGCGGCTTCATCCGCCGGCCGTTGACCGCGACCGCGTCGCCGCGCCGGAAGGCGATCTCGACATACGCCGGCCGATCCGGCGCGTCCGCCGGGTCCGCCGTGAGCTTGAAAAGATCCTTGGGCGACTCGGCCCACGGGTCTTCCAGCAGGCCGCCCTCGTAGCTGATGTGCAGCAGGTTGCGATCCATGGAATAGGGCTTCTTCGCCGAGGCTTCGACGGGGATGTGGTGCCGCGCACAGTAGGCCAGCATGTCCCGGCGCCCCTGAAACTGGGCGCGGAAACGCTCCTCGCGCCAGGGCGCGATGATCTTGATGTCCGGCTGCAACGCATAGGCCGTCAACTCGAAGCGCACCTGGTCGTTGCCCTTGCCGGTGGCTCCGTGCGCCACCGCCTCGGCGCCGTTCGCCTGCGCGATTTCCACCATCCGCTTCGCGATCAGCGGGCGCGCGATCGAGGTGCCCAGCAGGTAGCCCGACTCGTACACCGCGCCCGCGCGCAGCATGGGGAAAACGAAATCCCGCGCGAACTCCGCGCGCAGATCCTCGATGTATACCTTGGTGGCGCCGGTCTGCCGGGCCTTCCGGTCGAGGCCCCGGAGTTCCTCCGCCTGGCCGATGTCCGCGCAAAAGGCGATCAGCTCCGCCTGATAGGTGTCCTTCAACCACTTCAGCAGGACCGAGGTATCCAGCCCGCCGGAATATGCCAGAACGATTTTCATGCTGCTGTCCTTTCCATCGCCGGCGGCAATTTGTCAAACCCGCCCTGCGTCGTCAAAGAATAACCGGCTGCGACGGCGCGCAGGGGCGCATGGCAGCTCTGCGGGGGTAATCGCTGTCACGCTGATTTTCTCAACTGGGCTAAGGCCAGAACGATATCATCCGATTATCCCTCGCGTCGCAACGCGACGCTTTGGACTGCGCTGGCTTGACAGCGCTTTATAGCGCAAAATATTAAAGCGGCGTCAAGCCGCCGCACTCCAAATTAACCCCGGCACTTGCCCTAATCCCCGCAGAACCACCATGCGCCCGGCGCGCAGCCCTCCAACAGCGCGCAGCCAACGCTTACCACTGCACGCCGGCAAAAATCATCGGCCCGGAGAGTTTGATGTCCACGTCCACGGGGTACTGCGCATACGAGCCTTTGACCTCGATATACCGCCAGCCGCCGCCGGCAAACAGGAATTCGTAGCGCAGCAAGGCCGTGATCTCGGCATCCAGAAACCGGGCGTTGATGTCGCCGAAATCCCACTTCGAGCCCGTGATGGAGCCGCGCAGTCCCAGAATCGGCAGCGGGTTGACTTCCAGAAACGCGCCGACGAGCGGCATGCCGGTCTGGATCTTCTGCTCCGTGCTGCCGACCAGCGAGGAGGACGCTTGGGCATCGAAGCTCATGTATTGACCGCCGATCATCAGTCCGCCATGGACGGTATCGGGCCCGAGGTTGAGCCGGGCAAAGCCGCGGAGGAAGGTTGACTCCAGGCTGGTGGCCACATCGGCATTGACGGGGTATTCGAGGTCCTGGAATTTGACCACGCGCTGGATGGTGTTCTCGGCCGACATGTTGATCCGAAAATATTCCGCGCCGACCTGGAACAGGTCGCCGAGGATCAGCCGCGCGCCGGGCACCCCGACCTGGCCGCCATAGCCAAAATCGTTCCGCAGGTCCACTTCCGTGCCCGCCAGGCCATCCAGGCCGATGGCGGCGGTGCCGGACGGTTTCATGAACCAATAATAGCCCTCGATGTCCAGCAGGGCGTGGGCGGCGGGCGGGGCGCAGATCACGAGCAGCAGGAGCACGGCGAGCCATTTTTTCATCCGTCAGTTCCTTTCGGCAGGGCGTTGGCGCGCAGCATAAGAAGAAGCGAATGGGTAATCAACTTGATTTCCAACCCGCGGCACGATTTAATGCCGCTGCCCGCCGCGCGGCGGGCAGCGAGGCTCGCCGACATGCTGAAGCCGGTTTCAAATAAAATCGCTTTCCCGGAGTTGGAACGCGAAATCCTGCAGTTCTGGCAGGAGCACCAAACGTTCCGCCAATCGCTGGAACTGCGCCGGGACGCGCCGGAGTTCGTGTTCTACGACGGGCCCCCGTTTGCCACCGGCCTGCCCCATTACGGCCACCTGCTGGCCGGCACGATCAAGGACATCCTGCCGCGCTATCAGACCATGCGCGGGCATTACGTCGAACGCCGCTTCGGCTGGGACTGCCACGGACTGCCGGTGGAATTCGAGATGGAGCAGGAGCTCCAGATCAGCGGCAAGCGCCAGATCGAGGAACTCGGCGTGGACGTGTTCAACGAAAAGTGCCGTGGCATTGTGCTGCGCTATACCCGCGAGTGGCGCGAGATCGTCACGCGCATGGGCCGCTGGGTGGATTTCGACCACGACTACAAGACCATGGACCTGCCCTTCATGGAGTCCATCTGGTGGATCTTCAAGACGCTGTGGGAAAAGAACCTGATTTACGAAGGCAACAAGATCCTGCCTTATTGCCCGCGGTGTGCCACGCCGCTCTCGAATTTCGAGACCAACCAGGGCTACGCGGAGGTGCAGGACCCGGCCATCACGGTCCGTTTCGCCGTGGACGGCCAGCCGCACACGTACCTGCTGGCCTGGACCACCACGCCCTGGACCCTTCCGTCCAACATGGCGCTGGCCGTCGGCGCGGATATTTCCTACGTCAAGGTCCGCGACGGCGAGAACATCTACCTGCTCGCCAAGGACCGCTTCCCGGCCTTTTATCCGCAGCCCGAGCAGGTGCAGGTCCTGGAGGAACTGCCCGGTTCCGCGCTGTCGGGCTGGCGCTATGCGCCGCTGTTCCCCTACTTCGCCGCGCATAAAGCGGCGCATGGCGCGTTTCGCGTCACGACCGCCGATTTCGTCACCACCGCCGACGGGACGGGCGTGGTGCACATCGCGCCCGGCTTCGGCGAGGACGACCACCGCCTCGGCCTGACGAAGGGTCTGCCGATGGTCTGTCCCGTGGACGATGAAGGCCGTTTCACCGCCGCGGTGCCGGATTATGCGGGCCGTCCGGTGAAGGAAACCGACCGGGACATCATCCACCGGCTCAAAGCCGGGGGCCACCTGTTTCATCAGGCCACCATCAACCACAGCTACCCGCACTGCTGGCGTTGCGACGCACCGCTGATCTACCGCGCCGTGTCCACGTGGTTCGTCCGCGTGGAAAGCCTGCGGGAGCGGCTGCTGGCCGCCAACCGGCAAACGCGCTGGATGCCGGAGCATCTGCGCGACGGCCGCTTTGGCAAATGGCTGGAAGGCGCGCGGGACTGGGCGATCAGCCGCAATCGTTACTGGGGCACGCCGCTGCCCATCTGGCGCACCGCCGACGGTCAGCATACGGTTTGCGTCGGTTCGCTCGCGGAGCTGGAAAAACTCTCCGGGCAGAAACTCACCGACCTGCACAAGCATTTCGTGGACCCCGTCACCTGGACCGGGCCGGACGGCGCCGAACTGCGCCGCGTGCCGCAGGTGCTCGACTGCTGGTTCGAAAGCGGCGCCATGCCCTATGCGCAGCAGCACTATCCCTTCGAACACAAGGCCCGCTTCGAGGGTCATTTCCCGGCGGATTTCATCGCCGAGGGCCTCGATCAGACCCGCGGCTGGTTCTATACGCTGATGGTGCTTTCCACGGCGCTCTTCGACCGGCCGGCGTTCAAGAACGTCATCGTCAACGGCCTCGTGCTGGCCGCCGACGGCCGCAAAATGTCCAAGCGGCTGAAGAACTATCCCGATCCGGCGTTCATGTTCGACACTTACGGCGCCGACGCGTTGCGGCTGTACCTGATCCATTCGCCGGTCGTCCGCGCCGAGGACCTGCGCTTTTCCGAGGAGGGCGTCAAACAGTGTCTGCGCGACTTTCTCATCCCGCTGTGGAACGCCTACAGCTTCTTTGTGACCTACGCGCGGGTGGACGGCTGGCAGCCGAATGTAAGATGTCAGAAGGAAGATGGCAGAAGTACAGATACAGCCGCGTCTGCTCCGGAAAATCTTACAGCTGACAGCTCACCTCTTACTTCGCCCCATCTGCTGGACCGCTGGGTGCTCAGCGCCCTGGACCGGCTGACGGCCGAGGTCACCACGGCCATGGACGCCTACGACCTGCAACAGGCGGTGCGACCGTTCGTGCGCTTCGTCGAGGACCTGACCAACTGGTACATCCGCCGCAGTCGCCGCCGTTTCTGGAAGAGCAGCGACGACGCCGACAAGGCGCAGGCCTATGCCACCCTCTACACCGTGCTGCTCACGCTGTCCAAAATCGCCGCGCCCTTCGTGCCGTTCATCAGCGAAGCGATCTACCGGAACCTGCGCACGCCGGAGCAGCCGGCCAGCGTCCACCTGTGCGATTTTCCGGCGGCCGACAGCCGCCGCCGCGATCCGGCGTTGGAAGCCCAGATGGACGCGGTCATGACGGTGGTGCAACTGGGCCGCGCCGTGCGCGCCGAACGCAATCTCAAGGTCCGCCAGCCGCTCGCCGCCGCACACGTGGTCTGCCGCGCGGTTGACCGGCTGGATCAGGTGCGCGCCCTGCAGGAACTGATTGCCGACGAACTGAACGTCAAAACCGTGGTCTTCAACCATGACGAAACCGAGCTGGTCAACCTGAGTGCCAAGCCGGACTTCAAGAAGCTCGGCCCGCGGCTCGGTCCCAAGGTCAAACAGGCGGCCGGCCTCATCCAGCAATGGCCCTCGGCCAAGCTCAACGCCCTGCTGCAGGGCGAACGCGTCACGCTGGAGCTGGACGGCCTGACCTGCGACATCACCAGCGACGATCTCGCCATTCAGCGGCAGCCGAAACACGGACTCGCCGTGGCATCCGCAGGCGAACTGGTGGTCGCCCTGGAAATTGATTTGACCGACGCCCTCGTCCGCGAAGGGCTGGCGCGCGAACTGGTCAACCGCATTCAGAATCTGCGCAAGGAGGCCGACCTGGAAGTCACCCGGCGCATCCGCCTCCACCTGGCCGCGGACGAACTGACGGCCGCGGCGGTGAAGGAACACCTGGCCTTTATCCAAACGGAGACGCTCTGCAACGAACTGGTCTGGGACGCCGCGGCCGAGGGCGAAGCTTGCGATCTCAACGGGCATCCGGCCCGCGTACAACTGCAGCCGGTGTGAGAGCGGCTTGTTATTGGATCTGTAACGCGACGCAAAACCCATGCGCACCCTGTTCCTCAATCTGTTCCAGCGCTTCCGGCGGCACGAGGCCTATCACTTTGCCTATGACAGCTTCGTGCTGATGGCGGGCCATGGCGCGAGCGCCTTCCTGGTCGTCCTGTTTCATGCGCTTGTCGGCCGGCTGATGGGCGAGGTGGAATACGCCCTGCTGGTGGCCTTGCTGGCGCTGTTGAACGTGCTCAGCGTCCCCGCCAACGTGATTTCGACCACCATGGCCCGGTATGTGGCCGAAACGGTCCACCGCGCCGACCCCGGCACCTGGCTGCAGTTGGTCCGGCGCGCCATCACGCTCATGACGCCGGTGGGCCTGCTGGCGCTGGCCGGCTGGTGCGCGGCCACGCCCTGGTTGCGCGTGGCGCTCAAGTCGCCATCGGCCGCCAGCCTGGCGCTGATCGGCGTAATCGCGTTCGTCAGCCTGTATGGCCCCATCCTGGGCGGCGCCCTGACCGGCAGCCGCCGTTTCGGCTGGAGCGTGGCCGCGGGACTGAGCGCCGCCGGCAGCCGGCTGGCGCTGGCGGTGCCCGTGGTGCTGTTGGGCGGCGGAATCACCGGGGTCCTCGGCGCGGTGACGGCCGGCACCGTCATCGGCATCCTGATCGCCGGCTGGCCTCTGCGCGCGCTGGCGCGGTCCACCGCGCCGGAGCGCGCCCCGCTGCCGGACGCCCGCGCCGTGTCCGGTTATTTCTGGACCGTGCTGTGCAGCCAGACGGCGCTGTTTTTGTTGATCAATGCGGACATGATCCTGCTGCCGCGCTTTCTCGACGGCGAGGCCCTGGCCGCGTATGGGAAGGCGGCGCAATTATCGCGCGCCGTGTTCTTTCTGCCGCTGCCCATGGCCATCGCCATGTTCCCCCGCGCGGTCACGTCCGGCAATCCGCGGCTGCTGCTCGGACCGGCGCTGTTCACGCTGACGGTGTGCGTCGCGGCCGCCGCCGGGATGACGCTGTGGCCGGCGCTGCCGTTGCGGCTGATTTACGGCATCAGCGGGCCGGCATACGAGCTGCTGATACGCCTCTACGTATGGGCGGTTATCCCGCTGGCGCTGATCAACCTGATCCTGCCCTATCTCTGGGCGCGGCATGCAGCGCGGCGAACGCTGTGGTTGATTCCCGTGACCCTGGGCTACCTGCTGCTGCTGCAGGGCTTTCACCGCACGCCGCAGCAGATGATCGTCTGCCTGCTCATCGGCGGGCTGGCCGCGCTGGCCGTGCTCGGCTATCTGACCGCCGGCCTGCTGTCCGCCCCACGCCCGGCCTCCACCGGCGGGCGCCCGGACCGCCAGAAAAGCGATTTCTTATCAGCTCATGAGACTTGATAATACTACGGCACTGCGGGAGAATATGTACCGTTCAGGCGTGCTGCCTGGTTTTTGAACTTGGAGAATATCAGATGACTTCCATTCCGGGTCAGGCGAGTTCTGACAGCAACGCTGCTGCACTCAAAACCGCGTCGGAAGAACTTGATTGGTTGCGGTCCTTCGCTGTGATTATAGCCAATTGCGGCACTTACGGCGCCGAGCACGTCGTGACGCGAGATGCGATTGACCAAAGCTATCGTTCGTTGGAGAGGATACACAAGGTCCACAATGTGGTTGAAATCCGCATGACGAAAGAAGGCTTGCAGATCAATGGCCGCCCCTACCGGACGACCGTTGTTCTGGAGAAGAAACTGCGGCAGATCCCGGTCCAAAGTGTTGCGATAAACCGCGGCATGAGCCGGGAGGATTACGGCAAACTGGCCAAGCTGATCCACGAGGGCAATCCCGTGGGCGCGCCCGACGGCAAAACGGATTTTCTTTCAAAACTGAATGCCGCCGGCATTCGGAACCTTACCATGAAGAAAAGCCATTTTGTCGAAATCCAGGAATCGGAAATGGTTGTCGCCAAGGATCGGGTAAGAAGCGCTGCGGCGGGTGGGCCGGCGGGTCGTGCCGGCGGCGGAGGCGCACGGCCGGGTCTTGCAGGAGCCGGCGGTAGCGGACATGCAGGTCGGCTGGGACGGTCTGGCGTAGCCGGAGCGGGCGCCACAGGCATGGGAGGCGCGGGGTCCGGTCGTGCCGGATCGGCCTCCGCTTCATCCGCACCAGCGCCTGCGCCGCCCGCTTCAACGGTGACAGCGCCTGCTTCAGCGTTTGCCGCTCCCGCGACGGTCGCCGCAGCCTCTGCGCCGGAAACTGCGGCACCTGCAGCGCCGCTTGTCCCTTCCGCAGCAGCGCCGGTGGCGCCTCCGCCAGACGTGTTGCCTTCGCCAGCGGCGAGCGTAACCGCGGCTGGAACACCGGGCACGGCCGATACGGCTGCGATCCAATTGCCGGCCACCGTCGTGGGGGAGATCATCGCGTTCCTCAAGGGGTCGGTGAACCCAGCCGCCGAGGCGGAAGCCAGTATAAGTATAGCCCTGCGTGACGCGGCCAGCGATCCTGGCCAATTGGCGAGCCTGATCCTGAGAGCCGTTGATGTGCGTCAGCAGGAAACCCCTCTGGCCGGCGGCGAAACGCTCAGTGACGTCGTGGTCGGCTGTCTGCGGCGCGCCGTGGGCGGCATCAAGAAGGCTCCCGGTGGACAAACCCAGAAGGCGCAGCGCGACACGATCCGAACGCTGACCGTGTTTGAGGCACAGGTTCTCGACCGCATGCACAAACTGGCCGATGAAGACAAGGCGCAGGACGCAGAAATGGAGAACATCAAGAGCGCTGTCAAAGAAATGAAACTCCAGGTTGAGGCCGAGTCCATCGCCAGCCAGTTCGCGAAGCAGAAGAGCGCGGCGGCGGATGCGGAGAAGACCCTCGCGAAATTCATCGCCCGCAACGGCCCCGATAACCTCGAGGCTGCCGGCGTACGGGAGATGCTGCTGGAATCCGGCCTTACGCCCGAGGGGTGGAACCGCCTGGTCGTGACCAGCAAGCAGCGCGCCGGCAAGGGCGACAAGGGGAAGAGCACCGGCAGCGGCGCTGGCGACGGCGGCGGCACGGACAGCCAGTTGACCGCACTGCTGGCGAACCTGGCGGTGGTGTTGGATAAGATTGACGACGACAAGGACTCGGACGGCGGTTTCGCAAGGGCGCTGGCGCGGGTCGATGGCGAGGTGGACCGTTTGATCGCACAGACCGACAGTAAAATCACCGCGCTGGCGGAAGCGGCGCGCCGGATCGCGATCGAGGATGCCCAAATGGCGGGCAAGGCGGGCGGTGCGGAGACCGGAACGGACGAACTGAGCAAGCGGAGATTGTTGGGTCTCATGGCGGAGGTCATTAGCGAATTCCGCCAGCCGTTGTCGGTCATCAACTCTTCCGTGACCATGCTCCAGACGCCTGGAGTCGGCACATTGACGCCGGTCCAGGAGCAACTGGTGGCACTGGTGGGGAAAAGCCAGACGCGCATCGGCGCGCTGGCCGAGCGTTTGGCGCGCATCATCTAACTGGCGGGATGGCCCTCATCTATGAGCCGGGCGCCTTCCATCAGCAACTCCATGACGGATATGCGGATGGTGGGTTCGGCGGTATAGGACTCGTTGCTGACGGTGAAGACAGCGTCCTTCCAGCGCATGAGCTCGTAGACGGCTGCATCACCAGTCTTGGCGACGGTTTGCGCATGGACGACACCGTTATCCTTGATGAAGAGGCAGCCGCTGGTTGCATCCGGGCACTGAAACGTGATCTTGGTGTCGCGCGAACGGGTCGTTAGGATCTGCACGAGGTCCGAGAACTCCACCTGCGTCAGCGAGCCGGCAAGCGCGACGCTAGTCCCGGCGGCTGTTGCGGGCGCCGGCGTCGTGGCGCGCGGTCGCTGGTCAAGCAGGCGGTTGATCTTGAGGACCAGCCCCTCGATGTCCACCGGCTTCGCGAGCACGTCCATCGCGCCGGCGCGCAGGCCGAAGCGGATTGCGTTGCGATTCTGTTTCTCCAGCAACAGGATCACGGGCGTATTCCGGGTGGCGGGCTGGCTGCGCAACTCGGCGCAGAAGTCGAGGCCGTTCTCGATCGGCAGGTCCATGCGGCAGAGAATCACATCCGGCACGGACTTCTGCAGCAGGGCGCGCGCTTCGCCGACATTCTCCGCCATGTTGACGTCGAACCCCTGCCGCGCCAGCGGCGGCGAGATCACCGGCGCGACACACTCCTCCGGATCGACGACCAGGATGCTGGCCGCGGTCTGCAAGCCAGGTTCGAGCAGAAAGGCCTCCTCATGCAGCAAGTGCAGAAAACGCCGCAGCAGCGTGCCGCGTTCGGGCGTCGAAGCCCATTCACGTTCGAGCTTGCGGCGGATGACCGGCTGCGGGAGCCTCGTCGCCTCGGCGCCGGTCTGGATGAACTGGTAGCACTTCACCAGGTCGAGCATCTCGGCGGCGGTGCTGCGCGGCGCGTCGGGGGCGGGCTGCACAATGTCGGCCACGCCGTTGGACTGTGTCAGCGGCTGCGCCAGGGGCGAGTCTTCCGGCAGCGTGGAGATCCAGGCGGCGAGAACCAGCTTGCGCCCTTCCTCGACAGGCAGGCGCCCCTTGGTCGCCAGCATCTGGCAGTAGCGGGCGCGTTCGCACGCCTGGTCCAGCGCCGCAGGCTGCTTCTGCAGAAGCGTGGTCACCATGGTTCTGGCCACCACAATGGCGCCGTCGATCACTCCAATGTTCTCATTCTGCGTGGCCATGATTCTCCCGTTCCTAAAAATGTCCGTGCCCGGTGCGCCGCAACCCGACCGGGCGAAATAAGGGTCAAATCCAAATTTTCAACAAATCGTTTGACCTCGTTGCTTGCGCCAGGCTGCGCATCAGGTTCAACAAGGCCGTCGCGGCGGGCGCGGAGCCGTCCGCCATGCGTTCCGGATGCCACTGCACCGCCAGCACCGGCGCCGGCAGATCAACGCCTTCGACCGCTTCGACCACCCCTGCGCCGGACCAGGCCGCCACGCGGAGGTGCCGACCGAGGTGCTGCGGATCCACGGCCTGGTGGTGATGGCTGTTGACGGTTTCCGTACCGCGGAGCGCCTGCTCCAGCCGGCGGCCCGCGGCAAAGCGGATGGCATGCTGTGCGTCGCCGCTGGCCGGGGAATGGCATTCCGCCGCGCCGTGGCCCCGGGTCGCGAGCCAGTCCGGCACATGCTGAATCAACTGGCCGCCAAAGGCGACATTGAGCAGTTGGATGCCGCGGCAGATGCCGAAAACCGGCCGGCCGATTTCCAGGAACCGGTCAATCAACTGCCGTTCCAAGGTATCCCGGTTCGAGTTGGGTTCGCCGGTTTGCGGATGACGCTCCGCGCCATACAGCGCCGGGTCCACATCGCCACCGCCGGTCAGCAACAGCGCATCAAAGGCGTCCAGCGCGTCCGGCAGCGCATTGGTGGGGTCGAGGAACTCGGGCGTGATGCCGCCGGCGCGGAGCCAGCGGCTGTAGTCGGACTTCACCGAGGGTTTGGTCGCCAGCCAGCGCATGCTTCGCCCCCGCTCAGAAGCCGCTTTGCAGCCATTGGAGCAAGATTGGGCCGAGCAGGATGATGAAGACCGACGGGAAAATGAAGGTGACGAGCGGAAAGAGCATCTTCACCGGCGCCTCGTTGGCCAGTTTCTCGGCCCGCTGGAAGCGGCGGGTGCGGATCTGGTCGGCCTGGATGCGCAGCATGGAACCGATGCTGACGCCCAGTTCGTCAGCCTGGACCAGGGCGTGCACCACGGAGAAGACGTCCGTCTGGCCCACGCGTTCGGCCATGGCCTTGAGCGCTTCGCGGCGGGTGGCGCCGAGCTGTACTTCGCGGAAGGTCCGGATGAGTTCCTCGCCGAAGGCATCCACGGCGCGGCGGTCAATGATGCGTTTGATGGCCGTCATAAAATCGAGGCCGGCCTCGACGGACAGCGTGAGCAGGTCGAGCACAAAGGGCAGCGCCAGTTCGATCTTGCGGTGCCGCGCCCGGACGCTGCTCTGGAGCCACAGGCCCGGCCAGGCAAACGCCAGCGCGCAGAAGGCCACGTACACCATGCTCTGGCGCGCGTGGAAGAAAGCCGCGGCCCTGGCCGGCAGGCGCCCGATCGTCCAGCCGAACAGGGCGCACAGGATCGTGCCGAGCAACAGGGGCACCATGACGCGCAAGGCCAGAAATTCCGCGCCGTCCATCAGGCCTTCGAAACCGGCCATGACGATGCGGCGGTCGAGTTCGCGGCGCATCTTGTCGAACCGCGGGCGCTCGAACAGCGGCGTCAGGTTCGGCGCCATCGGCAAAAGCAGCCGGAAAAGCAGCGGCAGGCGGCGTTCCTGGCGGCGGCCGTCGGCCAGGGTGACGTAGGTGATCTGCACGGCCACGCGCCCGGCATACCAGGCCACGCCGGCCAGGCTCAGCGCCCACAGCAGACTCAAACCGTTGATTGACCAGTCCGATCCCATGATCACACCTGGATGCTGATGATCTTGCGGATCACCAACGCCCCGAGCACTTCAAAGACGACGACCACGCCGAGCAGGCCCCAGCCCAGGTGGGACGTGAAAAAGTTCCGCATCATGATCGGGTCAATGGCCGTCATGGCCACCATCAGCAGGATCGGCATGCAGCCGACAATGATGCCCTGCAGCCGGCCCTGGGCCGTCAGCGAGCGGATGCGGCCCTGGATGCGCATGCGTTCGCGGATTGTGGAAGCAATTTTTTCGAACACCTCCGTGAGGTTGCCGCCCGTCTGCCGCGCGGTCTCGATGGCGATGATCATCAGCGTCAGATCCTCGCTGCCGACGCGCTGATCCATCTGTTTGAGGGCGTCCTCGAAGCGCAACCCCAAGCGAATCTGCTGCAGGAACATGCCGAACTCCTGGGCGATGGGGTTGCGGCGCTCGCGGACCACCGTTTCGAAGGTCTGCAGGATGCTGAAGCCGGCCTTGAGCGCGTTGCTCATGTTCAGCAGGCTATCCAGAAGCTGGAGATTGAACCGCTGCAGGCGGCGCTGGCGGAGCACGTGGAGGATCACCCGCGGGGCATTCAGCGCGGCCAGGGCGGCGAGGAGACCGAAGACGCCGCCGCGGATCAGGCCGCCCGAGCTCCCAAAGTTGCCTAGCAGGAAAAAAAACAGCAGGAAGACGGCCAGTGCGGACAGGCGGGCGATATCCAGCAGGCGTTTGGCGGGGATGAACAGGAAGATGTCCTCGAAGCCCCGCGCCGTTTCCGCGGTGTAGGTGTGGGCGTACCCCTCCATGCCCTCGTTGATCGCCAGCCCGATGATGTAGGCCAGACCCGCAAAACACAACGCATACAGCAACGGAATGAGCACCAAGCTCATGACGCCCCCCAGGCGCGCGGATCGAAGATGCGCCGGTTGATTTCGATGCCGCGCGCGTGCATTTCCTCGACATACGTCGGCACGGACCCGGTGGGCTCGAACCGGCCCTGTACCCGGCCGTCAGCCGACACGCCGGTCTGATTGAACACGAAGATGTCCTGCATCGTGATCGAGTCGCCCTCCATGCCGCAGACCTCGGTAATCTTGCTGATCTTGCGCGAGCCATCGGTGTAGCGCGACGTATGGATGATCAGGTGCACGGCCGCTCCGATCTGCTCGCGGATGGCCCGCACCGGCAGGTCCATCCCCGACATGAGCACCATGGTCTCCAGACGCGAGATGACATCGCGGGGCGAGTTGGCATGCACCGTGGTCAGCGAGCCGTCGTGGCCGGTGTTCATGGCCTGCAGCATGTCCAACGCCTCGCCGCCGCGGCACTCGCCGACCACGATGCGGTCCGGCCGCATGCGCAGCGCGTTGCGCACCAGGTCGCGGATCGTGATCGCGCCTTTGCCCTCGATGTTCGGCGGCCGCGCTTCCAGCCGGATGACGTGCGGCTGCCCGAGCCGCAGCTCCGCCGCATCCTCGATGGTGACGATACGGTCGTCCACCGGCAGGTAACTGCTGATGACGTTCAACAGGGTGGTCTTGCCGGAGCCGGTGCCCCCGGAGACGATGACGTTCTTGCGCATCTGCACGCTCACCTGGATGAATTCCGCCATTTCCTTGTTCATCGTGTTGAAATTGATGATGTCCTGAACGGTGAACGGCTCCTTGGAAAACTTGCGGATCGTCAGGCAGGGGCCGACCAGCGACAGCGGGTGAATGATGGCGTTCACGCGGGAGCCGTCGCGCAGGCGGGCGTCCACATAGGGCTGGCTCTCGTCAATGCGCCGGCCGATCGGCGCGACAATACGCTCGATGATGGCCATGACCGAGTCGTCATTGAGAAAATGGCGGGCGGTTTTATACAACTTGCCGCTGCGTTCCACGTAAATATTGTCGGCGCCGTTGACCATGATTTCCGTCACCGACGCGTCGGCGAGGAGTTCCTCGAGCGGGCCGAGCGCGAGCGCTTCGTCGCAAATGTCCTTGGCCAGTTGCCGCGCGTCCATGCCCGGCGGCAGCCGATCGCGGACCTCCTTGACGATTTCCTGGATCACGCGCTGCGCGTTCTTGCGCAGCTCTTTTTCATCCACGTGGCTGGCCGTCATCCGCTTAAGATCCAGCCGGGCGAGCAGTTCGGTGTGGATCTGGCGCTTGATGGCCTGCAGCCGGTTATCGGCCTCCGGCGCGGCTGGTGGGGCGGCCGGTGGGGTGGCCGCTGGAGCGGCCGGCGGCGCCACGGGAGACGCCGGCGCCTTGGCCGGCGGCGGGGCTACCGCCGCGGGTGCCGACGGTGCCGCCGCGCCTTCCAAATACAGCGTATAGGAACCCACCTGCAGCCGCTGCCCCGGCTGCCACTGTTGCCGGCCCGTCACCGGCTGGCCCGCCAGCAGCACGCCGCCCTGCCGGGTCAGATTTTCCACCCAGCAGCCGTCGGCCAGATAGCTGATGATGGCCTGCCGCCAGGCGATCTCGCCATGCGGCAGCACAATGCGGTTGCTGTCATCGGACCCGACGGTGTAGACGCCGGGTTCGATCTCAAACACGCGCGTGGCGCCATCGGGTTTGACGATATTGAGGCGGATATTGGGAGGAGGCATGGTGGCTACGGGAGCTAGTTTTTATGCAGAATCGTGTCCTGCCGGTACGCGTTCAACTCCGGCAGATTCTTTTCGATATGCTGGAAGTTGACCTCCGGCAGATTCTTTTCGAAGCTCATATCCTCGGGATGCCGCAGGGTCAACGTCAAGCGGCCCTGCACGGTTTGCGCAAAGACCAGAAGTTCCGCCTCGCGCGGGGTGACCTCGAAGGTCACGGTGCTGTAGGCGCCGCCCCGCAGCAAGCGATCGCCCTCCTCGAACTCCTGCTTGCCCAGCCGCTGGCCCGTGGCCAGGACCGTGACGTTCTGCAGCAGCGTCAGGGTCACGTTTTCCATCTCCTTGCCGCCGGACCGCGAGGGGAAGGAGAAGGTGCCCAGGATGTCCACGTGGTCATTCGGCTGCACCAGTCCGCTCACCGCCGCCTCGCCGCCGACGGCGATGGATACCGCCCGCAACGGGGGTTTGATAATCGGCGCCAACCCGCGCGCCACCTGCGGCATTTCCACATTGGACCACGTCAGCGCCTTGCGCTGATCCACCGGCCAGCGGATTTTACGATTCCGATCGATGATTTTGTCCAGATCCTTGAGCAGGATATAATCGTCAATGAGGCCGCCTTTGCGCCGAAAGATGGTTATTTTGCCCACGTCCCCACTCTTCAAGACGGCACCCGCCGTCAGATCGCGCGTCGCCGCCAACACCTCCACCTCCTCCGCGTCCTTGAACAGCCGATCGCGCTCCCCCTGCAAATACTGGTGCGTCATCCAGAACGCCAGCAAGCCGACGATGACCGAGGCGATCAATACCGCTTTTTGTTTCATGACTTCTCCCTTGCCGGCGCCGTCAGGCGTCCGGCTTCGCTTTAAGACGCCGATGCAATACTGTAATCACACATCGTCCCGATTTGCCAGCCGAATTCACCGTGACGCACATCAGCTCCGACCCCTTCAGATACACGCCGCTGGTCTCATCCCGTGCGCCCAACGTGGGCGTCCAGCCCGCGTCGGTCAGCGCGCGATGCATATACCCGAGCACCTCGGCAGGATGCGCCGTGGCGGACGAGAAGGCCAGGCTGGTGCCGGTATCCGCGTTGCGCAACAGCCATGTCAGGCGGCTGCCGGGATAAGCCGGCAGGCCCGGCGGCAGTGCCGGCGTCTCATTCTCCGAATGCGTAAAATTCTGTTCCGACTGCTCGAATCGGAACAGCAGGCACGACGGACGCTGTCCGACCTGCGCCGCTAACAGGCGGATCACCCGGCCGTTTTGCAGCACCACCCCCCACCCCAGCCGGTCGCCGGACTGGCAGAAAGCCAGCGCGCCCTGTTCCCGGTAGGCGCCGATCAACCGCTCCAGTACCGCCGCCACGCTGCCGGGGCAGACACGCACGTCCACCCCGCCCGTTCCGCCGTTCAGTTGCAGTGTGGCTTGATAGGCCGGCTGCGCATCCGGGGCTAGGCCGCGCACCGGATCGGAGTCACCGCGCCCCGGCGAAAAAACCAGCGCCGGGGCCGGCAACGCCGCGGCGACCAGCCACAGCGCCACCAGCGCGGCTTTGGATCCACAGGCCATCCGCTGGCGGGCGGACGGACTAGTCCGGCCGCTGCCCAACGCGGTGCGCTGGTGGCCGGCCGGAGTCATTCAATGTGCGTCCAGGTGAGCCAGGCCTGCGCCTGCATCGTCACTTCGTCGGCGCCGTAGACAGCGGAGCGGATGATCGGATAGAACTGGACCGGTGTGCTCTGGTCGTGACCGTGCACGAAGAAAAAATCCGTCAGCACGCTGCCGGCGTTCGCCTCCTGGGAGACCATGTTGTTGGGCACGTAGACGGCCAGATCGGCGGGCCGTGCCGGCTGCGCGATGCTCATGGAAACAGTGCCGGGATTATCGAGCTGCGCGACGTCATCCTGGGAGTATTGAGCGCCATCCGGACCGGGCTGCCAGTCGTGAATGAATTTGGGCAGGTCGCCGCGCAGAACATACGCGCCCGCCAATGCATCCTGACCCGCCTGTTGCCGGGCGGCACTGAGCACCTGGGTATGTTCGCGGGCCAACCGCTGGATCTGCAGCATTCCCATGAACAGCACCACGATGGCGATCAATCCAACCACCAGTTCGACGATCGCCTGCCCGGCTTGTCCGCCGGGGATCGCACGTGCCGACGATCCTGGAAAATTCGAGTTCAATGTCCGTGCCGGCTGCCGCCGCCTCCGCCGCCCCCGCCGCCGCCCCCGCCATGTCGCACGCAATTCGTGAAGCCGCCGCTGGTCAGCCACATAACGCCCGTCTGCCGGAAACTGAAATCTTCCCAGCGGATCAATTGCTGGCAGTAGCCGCAGCCCGGGGCCAAGGCCATGATCCCGGCGGGCCCGGACTGCATATAAATCGGCAAATGCCCCACGATATGTTCCAGCCAGCTTGCGCCGAAATTGAACAGATCCTCCTGCACCTGCGACACCGCGGCATCCACCGGGATCAGGCGCACGTCGTGGAACGCCGGCAACACCAAACCATAAGCATTGGGCGGCACCGGGCCGGCCAGGGCACCCAGCGGCTTGGCGGCCGCCGACCATGTGACCATATACTGCTTCGCGTTGAACATCGTCCGGGTGGATTCGGCGTCAATGGCCACGGAGGCGTCCGCGCCCGCATAATTGTATTGCGACTTGATCGGGGCGGCGAAGGGGAACTGGGCGCCGACATCGGTATTGCTGGCAATCAGGTCCTGCCAACTGCCCCAGACCGACGGGATGTAGCAATACCAGCGGGCCGGAACATTGGCGACCCCGGGCCGCAGCGGTTTGCCGGCCAGGTTGGAGAGCTGCTGCAGCACCGCGGCGGTCTGGTTGGTGCCCGCGATGTCCGCGACCGCGTCGAGGGTTGACAAGGTCTCCAGGTTCAACGCGAAATATTCCGACCCCATCAGGTTGCGCTGCGCCAGCGGCGGCAACGGCGGCCAGGTTTGCCAGCCGCCGTAGGTTTTCAGCAGGTTGAAGGCGTTGTGATAAAACCAGCACCAGTCGCTGGTGGCAATCGCATTGTAGAACTCCCGACGCAGCAGCATGTGGTTATAGTTCACATACGGCGACTGCGCGCCGGGCAGCGCCACCACCCCCTGCCCGGCCACGCTGGCAATCATCGCCGCGTAATCCGTCCAGGCGTTGGCGTAGGGCGCAACGAACAGATGCGGGTAGGCGCTCTGGACCTCCTGGGCGTGCGCCATCATCTTGGCCGTGTAATTCGTGTTGACGTAGATGCCGTTGTTCTTGGCCACCTGCTGCGCCGCCGACAGGCCGAGCATGGGCCCCACGAAACAGAGCCGTGCCTGCAGGTCGGCGATCGCCTGTGCCTCGGGGAAATCGCTGTCGCCGCGCACCAGCGCGTCGTGAATGGCCACCGCCTGGGCGACGTTGAGTTCGCCGATCAGATTGAAGGTGATGGCCTGCCAGCGCGCGCCGGCCAGGGCCGCCGCGTCCCCGGCGTTGCGGGCGCTGGATTTGATGTACAGGATCTTGTGAATATCGAAATT
>CAIQIC010000507.1 GCA_903871765.1 uncultured Lentisphaerota bacterium | reverse complement strand
TCAATATCTCCGCGTGAAAACCAACCGACGCTCATCGAAGGCTCCTTTCCTCGAGAAACACGGTTCCCACCATCAGGCGGATCAGCAGCACCGCTCCAGGCGCCCGGCTGGCGACGATCGTTCCAAGCAGGTTCTGCCTCCCTTTCATCTAGCCTCCGAGTTCAGGGTCCCCGCTCACTTCCTCGACCGTTTTCGGGCGGAAAAAGTCCGGCGGATGGTTGGCCTTTTATGCTTTCTTTGTGTATAATAATTCGGTTGGTCTCTATAGTAATGTCAATTCCTTCATTCGCGGCAATCATCTGGCAGTATTCCAGCGCAGTACGTTTTCTTGCATTTATCTCAGGCCAGTCATTTGTGACGGTGAGCGATAGTGCTGCAGGCATTAGCACCACTCGGATTTCTGATTTATACATGTCTAGGCAAAACTGCAAGTATCTAGCGACATCAACAACAGGGCAAGGATCCCACAAGGCGGGGGCGGTTAGGATGATCCCCGCCAGTTTTGTTTCGCACTTATGGTCAACAATTTGAACGTGAACACCGGGAGCACGTGTCGTCGGTGGTTCTGCGTGACTCGTTGTTAGAGCCTCTTTAACCTTTCTCTTTCTGCCCACCTCCTTGAAATGAAAAGTTGGGGTCTTGAAGCTGATGGCACAGTTAGCATTTGGCTTTGGACGAAGTTCAAGAGAGTAATTTGTCTCAGGAGACACGTAACCTGGGATGTAAATGTGGATGTTAACAACGGCAATGGCGTCAAAACCAATGTTCCTCATGCCGATGGCAGATGAGATTATTAGAGGCCTCCCAGCATCATCTGCAATGGTGAAGAACGATGCATCAACGCCATCTGCATCGATCGACTTTGCCCCTGTATTCCGAAGGATAAGGACGAGGTCAATATCCCATCTGTTTGTATCTACCTCGTAAAGGGCGTAGGCGACCGGCCTTTGATTCGCTGAAGCGAGAAGTCGTAGGCCTGTGCCAGAAACCGCATTATTCTTTCGATCTTGCGTATGAGTGCATGCAACCATGATGAGAGCTAGAAGTCCTCCCACAATGTAACTTTTGGATTTCATAATTTTATCGTCAAAATCTCGCGACCTGGACTTCATCTTATTGCATAGGCGGAATTCCAGATGGCAGCTTTATATCCATTACTCCCGGTGCTGCAACAAAATTCTAAGAATAAACCTGTTTTCAACTCGTTTTCATCTCTGTTTCGGCGGCGTATTTCAAGGTTTGATTCCCCTGCGTGCCTTGGCCGGCGGCGATGTCCTGCAACTTGATCAGTTGGGGTGGGTGCTGGTCGTGCTCTGCCGCTGCGGCATCCTTGGTCAGGTCCGGCGGCGAGCCGGCGGGTGTGGCCGCCGCGCCCACGCGCGGCGCACCGGACAGCAGGACCAGAAGCCTGCGGCAGCCGAAGGTCGAAAATCGGGGCCGCATGGAGACAATGGGCATCATGGATAGCCTGTCTTTTAAAAAGACCGTAACATTTGCGCAGGGCCCCTTCAATTCCACATTGCCGGCCAATAAACAGCGGGCGTTGAGCGCCGAACGGAGCTTGGTCATCATGTCCTCCTCCAAATTTGCACCTAACATTAAAGGATCCGGCCGGACCATTCAGTGTTAGGTCAAAAACCGTGAGAGTTGGCCTGGTAACGCATGGGCCTGGCGCGAAATTTCACCTGGAAAGGCACCAACGGTGCGCAGGCCATCCACCGGTTTCATCCATAACACATTGATATAAGCCTATAAGGGTCACACACTGTTGCCTCCGTAAATCGTATCGCGCGTTTGCGTGACAACCGCGCATGTCACCTGTCCCGCCGAAGGGACTCGGTCATCATGTCCCACCTCCAAATCAGCACCTAACGTTAAAGGGTCCGGCCGGACCCTTCATTGTTAGGTAAAAAAACTGTGAGAATTGCGTGGCAGCGCACGGACTAGGCGCGAAACTTCACCCCGCGGAGGCGCCCACGGCGCGCAGGCCCTCCGCCGATTAGGACCTAATTGTCCGGGATGCCAAGCGAAACCGCTGCCAGCACAAAAACACTATTCCGGCCGGCCATCCGTTATGCGAGGCACATGCATACTCCGAAGATGAAGCGGCAACGGCTGTGGTGCTGCCTGTGCCTGGGCCTGTTGGCATGCGGGGAGGCGCGCGTCGATGCCGCGCGCGGTGCCGGGGCACGCGCCGACGGGGGGCGCGTCGCCGAGGCGCCGGCGGCGGCGGAGGCGCTCCGGCAACTGACGGCGGTGAACGCCGTCGCCGCCGCGCGGGCGATCGAGGACCTGGCGCTGGCCTGGCCCGGCAAATATGACGCGGCGAAGCATCGCGCCGCCCTGGCGGAATTCAGCCAAAAGAAAGAGGCCATGCTGGCGGCGCTGGGCAAGGGCGACGCGGCCGCCGCGTCCGAGGCGGCGCGCCTGGCCGCGGGCGTGCGCACCGCGCTGCTGGCCAATCCCCTGCTGGCCTTCGACCGTTTGCTGCTGGTCAAGCGCGAGGCGTCCCATCTCGGGTTGCCGCAGAACTGGCAGGGCAATTGTGCGTTGAGCGGCGCCTTCGACAACGAGATCGCCGTGCTCGCGCCGGTGCGGCCGGACGGCAAGCTGACGACGCTGTTCAAGCCGGAGCAGCCAGTGTTCGTGGGCGACGTGGATCTGCACTTCGACGCCAGCAGATTGCTGTTCTCCATGCGCAAGCCGGGCGGATCGTGGCAGGTGTGGGAAATCAAGACTGACGGCACGGGACTGCGGCAGGTCACGCCGGACCTGGGCAAGGACGTCAACAACTACGACGCGTGTTATCTGCCCGACGGCCGGATCCTCTTCGACTCGACCGCCTGCGTAGCGGGCGTGCCGTGCGTCGGCGGCGGCACCGCCGTGGCCAACCTGTTCCGCATGGATGCGGACGGCACCCACCTCCGCCAGCTCTGCTTCGATCAGGACCACAACTGGTCGCCCGCGGTGTTGAACGACGGCCGCGTGCTCTACACCCGCTGGGAATACGCCGACATACCGCACTACTTCTCGCGCCTGCTCTTCCGCATGAACCCCGACGGCACCGGCCAGGCGGAATACTACGGCAGCAATTCCTACTGGCCCAACTCGATTTTTTACGCCCGGCCCATCCCCGGCCATCCGACCAAGGTGGTGGCGGTCATCTCCGGCCACCACGGCGTGCCGCGCATGGGCGAGCTGGTGCTGTTCGATCCTGCGCGCGGCCGGCAGGAAGCGGACGGCGCCGTCCAACGCATCCCCGGCTTCGGCCAGAAGGTCGAGCCGCTCATCCGCGACACGTTGGTGGATGCCTCCTGGCCGAAATTCCTCCATCCCTACCCGCTGAGCGAAAAATACTTTCTCGCGTCCTGCAAGCCGTCGGCGTCGGCGCCCTGGGGCCTCTATCTCGTGGATATCTTCGACAACCTGACGCCCATCCTGGAAATGCCCGGCCAGGCGTTGTTCGAGCCCATCCCGCTGCGCCCGACGCCGCGACCGCCGGTGATCCCCGACCGGATCAAGCCGGAGTCCCGCGAGGCTACGGTGCTGATGACGGATGTGTACAGCGGCGCGGGCCTGCGGGGCGTGCCCCGCGGCACGGTCAAGAGTCTGCGGATCCTCGAGTATCACTTTGCCTACCGCGGCATGGGCGGCCACATCAGCATCGGCATTGATGGCCCCTGGGACGTGCATCGCATCGTGGGCACGGTGCCGGTGGCGGAGGACGGCTCCGCCTCGTTCAAGGTGCCGGCCAACATGCCCTTGGCCCTCCAGCCGCTCGACGCCCAGGGGCGCGCGGTACAGGTCATGCGGAGCTGGTTCACCGCCATGCCCGGCGAGGCGGTCACCTGCGTCGGCTGCCACGAGCAGCAGAATAGCGCGGCGGCGGCGCGGGAATGCAAGGCCCAGCAACAGCCGCCCGTGGACATCACGCCCTGGCGCGGGCCGGCGCGCGGTTTCAGCTTCAAGCGGGAGGTCCAGCCGGTGCTCGACAAGTATTGCGTCGGCTGCCACGACGGCCGCGTGCGGACGGACGGGCAGAGCATTCCCAACTTCGCGGGCGTGCAGTCGGCCGTGGAACTGGCCCCGCCGGTCAAGAAGGCGAATGCGAATGCGAAGGCGACAGCGACAGTCGCCCCGGCGCCTGTCAAAGACAAGCCGCCCCGTGCGAAAGCCAAGTTCAATTTCGACACCGCTTACGTGGCGCTGCACCCGTTCATCCACCGGCCGGGGCCGGAGAACGACTACCATCTGCCACGGCCCTACGAATGGCATGCCAGCACCAGCGAACTGATCCAGATGCTGGAGAAGGGCCATCACGGTGTGCAGCTCGACGCCGAGGCCTGGGACCGGCTGGTCACCTGGATTGACCTCAACGTGCCGGATCACGGCACGTGGGGCGAGCATCGCCGGGTGCCCGGCGATTATCACGCGCAGCGGCTGGCGCTGCGGACCCAATACGCCAACCGCCCCGAGGATCCGGAAGAGATCGTCAACCCCTATGAACCGGGCTCGATCCCCTTTGTCGCGCCGGCGCCCGAACAGCCGCCGCCCACGAAGACGGTGAGCGCACCCGGCTGGCCGTTCGATGCCACCGAGGCGAAAAAACGGCAGACCACCGCCGGCCTGCCGCCGGAGCTGAAACTGGAGCTGGGCACCAACGCGCTCGCGCTCGTGCTGATTCCCGCCGGGGAGTTCGTGATGGGCAACGCCGCCGGCGCGCCGGATGAGGGCCCGCCCTGCCGTGTCAACATCGCCAAGCCGTTTTACCTCGGGAAGTTCGAGGTCAGCAATGCCCAGTTCCAGCTCTTCGATCCGGACCACGACAGCGGCTTCCTGACGCCGTTCAACAAGGACCACTCCTCGCGCGGATTGCCCCTCAACGGGGACGGTCAACCGGTGGTGCGCGTTTCCTGGCAACGGGCCATGGCCTATTGCGAGTGGCTCTCGCGGAAGACCGGCAAGAAATGCTCGTTGCCCACCGAAGCCCAGTGGGAATGGGCCTGCCGCGCTGGCACGGCTACGCCGCTGGCCTACGGCGAACCCGGCGCCGATTTCGGCCGCCTGGCCAACCTGGCCGATGCCAGCCTGTCCGCCCTGACAACCCGGGATTCGCCCAAGTGGCTGCCGCGGATGGACGGCGTGAACGACGGCGCCACCGCCACGGCGATGGTCGGCAAATATCTGCCGAACGCCTGGGGCCTTTATGATATGTGCGGCAACGCCGCCGAGTGGACCCGCACGACCTACCAGCCCTATCCGTACCAGGCCGCCGATGGCCGCGACACGGGCGATAGCGCCGGGCGCAAGGTGGTCCGCGGCGGCTCGTTCTACGACCGGCCGTACCGCGCGACCTCCGCCTACCGCTTGGCCTACCTGCCGCAGCAGCCGGTCTTCAACGTCGGCTTCCGCGTGGTCGTGGAAGACTGAGCGAGGGCTCGGCCGACGACACCCGCTGCTGGCCCGCGGACCGTTTGTACGCGTTGGAGTCTTTGATGCGATACTTGCGAAGTTCCCTGAAGAAATCGTAGAGACCGGCTAGTTCGCGGAACGTTTTGTCAGGAGGGTTCATGCTCGAGACTCTCAATGTCAGCCTGGTCGAGTTTTGATCCTCTGGTTTTCTTCAGCCAAATCAGATCCTTCCTGTTGACCACGCGCACCTGTCCCAGGGCATCAGACTCCGCGATGTCGGCATGGTCAATGATGGCCTCATACTTGGGAGAGCCGGCGACGAGCACATCCATCACCATTTCGTCTTCTTGCTCAACTTTCAGGAAGCGCAGCAACGTTAACTTCGCGCGCTTGAACTGCCAGGCCGGCGCCGAAGGCCGATAGCCTGCCTGTTTGAGGATTCGGGAAATTTGGGCGAGACCGGACTTTTTCACAAGGATGTCGATGTCTCTGGTGAACCGTGGTCGCGTGTGAAAGGCCATCGCAACCCCGCCGATCAGCGCATAAGGTATGCCGGCTTTCTCCAGTTGGCCGGCGAGCTTGTGAAACTCATAAAAAACATTCATCTACTGGATTCCGTTGTCCGTGAGCCATGGGCCAAGGGTACTACAACGTGTGCCTTATGACAACGGAGTGTTCTGGGATTGGGTATTGGGTCAGTCGTGTAGGGGCGCAGTCTTGCTGCGCCCGTGGGCTGAGTGGGTTGGGTCCCGGCAGTTCTCTTGGAACCACTTTCTGAGCGGCCCCAGGTGCTTGTCGATGGCCTGCTTGTTCGCCGGCGGCATGCTGGCTTTAGCCATGAAAGCGTCAAAGACGACCAGTTTGCCGAACAGGTCGGCGGAAGCTTCATTGGGGTGATAGCTGCTGGAGGTCAGGGGGAATAGCGCGCGTACCTCCGGCACCAACAGCAGGTCTTGAGCTGCCGGCTTGCCATCGGCTGCCACCTCCACGGCAAACCCCTGTGTTGTCTTCCGCAGGGAGATGGCCAGCATGCGAAAATCGTCGGGCATTTGCTTGACATCGTTTCCTTCCGAAAAGACGACCAGCGGCCACAGGTACGCCGTCGCGGTTCCTTTCTTGACCGGCAAGATCCACGGGCAGGCCACGGCATCGGGATTGGCCAGATGATGCTCCAGCAGCCAGGGGCAGGCGGTGATGGCCTCCGCTTTCTGGAAGCCCCAGAGGCCCGTATACAGCGAATCGCAGAAGGCCGGATAGATCCGCTGAAATACATGCATCTGTTCGTGAGCCAGCAAGTCCAGGATCCCCAGGTAGGCCATCGCTGCCGCCGGTTCTTGCTGCGTCAGCACGATCTGCTGGCATAGCGATGCCGGCAGAATAATATGCCGGCCGCGCGTGTGCGGCAGCCCGCCCTCGATCTGGTCGGAGACCTTCAGGAAACTCCACGGCATGCGGCCGATGAGCGGATAATCCTTGAGCAGGACCGGGATCAGCTTGGCCACGTGCCACCGGATGGCCGTGCGTTCCGCCTCGGTAAAGACCGCCACCCCCGCCTGGTAGCGCTGGCGGCATTGCGCGCGTTGCTCCTGCAGGGTGGCGCCGGCGACCGGCGCGCCCGTCTTGGCGGCCATTTCCATGGGCTGGAGCTGGTCAAAGTATTTCTCTAAAGCGTCATCGATAATGGCCGCCTGGGCCTGTTCCTTTTCAAGGAACGCGATGGCGGGCGGCGCCGGCTCCGCCCCGGCCGCGGCATACGCAGCCCAAGCCAGGCCCGCCAGCACCCCCGCCAGCCGCCGATGAGCCGTTGATCTCATGGATTCCTGTTGGATTTCTTTCAGGTACTTCCCCGGCAAAGTCGCGATAGAAAAATCCTGGACGCAGTGCGCAATATGCTGAGCCTTCCCTGTCTCACAGGAACCACAGCAGCGGCAGGTGCAATAGCCCCCAGAGCGCGTAGCGCAGGAGCGCGCCGCGCCAGAGGGTCCGCGCCTGGGCGCCGAAGTACACGCCCTTGACCAGCGTGTTGCTCAGCACGGCCACGAGAATCGCCCGCACCACCAACGGCGTGCCGCCGGCCGGCTGCTGGGCCAGCGAGAGAATGAAGGGATCCACGTCCACCAGCCCCGTGAGGCCCGCCAGCGAAAGCACGCCGGCCGCGCCGAACTGCGTCTTGATGAAGCCGGTCAGCATCGTCAGCGCCACGAACAACAGCGCGAAAACCAGGGCGGGGCGGAGTTCAAACGGGTTGCGCACGGACGGCTGCACGGGCGACGGGGACTCGGTGGCCGGGCGGCGCGCCGCGCTGAGGGCCAGCAGCACGCCTGCGCCGGCCAGGACGGCGAACTTCCAGCCCAACGCAACGGCGAGGTCGTAGTTGAGGATGCCGATCAGCACCAACACGCGCACGTACATCACGCTGCCGGCCAGCAGCGCCGCCTGCAGCGCCTCCGGCGCGCGCGCGGGCTGGCTCTGGGCCATGCGCCCGGCGGCGATGCTCACCGCCGTGCTGGAGACGATCCCGCCCAGCAGGCCCGACAGCCAGAGCCCGGCGCGCTGGCCGAACTGTTTGACCAGGAAATAGCCGACGAAGCCGATGGACGACACCAGGATGACCAACCGCCAGATGTTCGCCGGATTGAGGTGATAGGAAGTGAAGTCGCGGTTGGGCAGGGCGGGGTAGATGATGAAGGTGACCAGCAGGAAGCGCAGCGTGGCCAGGAACTCCACCTTGTCCAAATTTTCGACGAAGGCCTCCAGCGCGGCCTTCTCCGAAAGCAGCAGCGTGCTGATCACGCCCAGGGCCATGGCCAGCCGGATGTCCGCCAGCAGCGTCATCGCGCCGATGACGAAGACCAGCAGCGCGGCGCTTTCGCTGGTCGCGCCCACCAGCCCCCGGCGGAGCTTGTCGGCGTAGGAGAGGCCGGTGAGCGCGAGCACGGCCAGCAGGCCGGCGGGCAGGATCCAGACGACGCCGAATTGGTGCAGCCAGCCGCAGGAGAATCCGAGCAGGCTCAGGATGGGGAAGGTCCGCACGCCGCCAAAGCGCACCGTCCGGTTCGCGATGTAGGCGCTTTCGCGTTCCAGGCCGATGAGAAAACCCAGGGCCAGCGCCAGCATAAAGCGCAGAGCCAAATCTCCATCCACAGCGCCTGTCAGGGCATACATTGCAGCCTCCGGCGGAACGGCGGCCTGACCGACGGCAGCAAGTATAGACATAACGCCGCAGTCGTGCAAGGCGACAAGCCCGTTCGTCAAATAGAAACGACACCGAAACGTCGGGCGGTGGAAGGTTTCGGCCTATAACAAAAATCTATCCGGCCGGATAGATTTTTGTTCACGGGTCAGGCCTTGTCCTCCGCGCCGGCCTCCGGCGTAAAGGGCTCGGTGGTGAGCTGTCCGTCCTTGG
>CAIQIC010000506.1 GCA_903871765.1 uncultured Lentisphaerota bacterium | reverse complement strand
GCTGCCCGGCTTCTACCGCGCGGAAACCGCCGCTGGCGTTCGGGAATTGGCGGTGCTGCCCGGCACGCCGGAGGAATCGGATCTGACGGCCTGCGGCACGGCGACCGTGGGGGGCTGGAGCAATCCGCAGGCGCTGCAGCACGGTTACTGGAGCACCGCGACGCTGTTCGGCCTGCTGGCGCTGGCCGTCCTGGCGTGGCACACCCGGCTGGTGCGGCAAGCCGGCAAAGGGGCGCGATGAAGCACGCGGCTGCTGAATTCCGAAGCAGGTCCGGGGAGCGCGTCCCGACTCTTGGAGGTCGGGACCGCTCCTGTCGGCATCGAGGCCACTTTATCGTTTTGTTCCGCAAGCGGTTCGGGGAGCGCGGGCATCCTGCCCGCTCCTGTCGGCATCTTGCCGGCAGGCATCCTTTTGTTCTGTGCGCAACGAGGCCGGAGGCCTCGTTGGACGGGCTGGCCTGCCCGCCGAAGCCGCTTCGGCGCAGGCGGGAAGCCCGCGCTCCCCATTCGGACCTCGGCCACTGCGAGTCTTGGAAAACGTCCCGCAGACGCAAGGCTGTGTTGAAGACTGGCTGTCGGATTGTCGAGGAGCATGCGTCGCGATGACGTTCCTGGCCCCCATCTGGCTGGTCCTGCTGGTGCCGCTGGCGCTGGCGTTGCTCGCCTGGCCGTCGCCGTCGGGCGCGCAGCGGGCGCTGCGGTGGGCGTTCGGCCTGCTGCTGGTGCTGGCGCTGGCCGACCCCGTACTGCGCTGGCACGGGCGCGGCGGCACGCTGGTCGTCGTCGCGGACCGCAGCGAATCCATGCCGCCGGACGCGCTCGCGCGGCAGAAACCGCTGCTCGAACTGCTGAACAAGCAGCGGCGGCCGGGCGACGCGCTGGCGGTGGTCGCGTTCCGGCAGAAGGCTGAGATCGCGATGACGCCCGGCGAGCCGGCTTTCGCCGGTTTCCCTTCCGAGCTGGGCCAGGGCTTCTCCGACCTGGCCGGCGCGGTGGAGCGGGCACTGGATCTGATCCCCGCCGAGGACGCCGGCCGCGTACTGATCCTGTCCGACGGGCAATGGACGGGCGCCGAGCCCGCCGCCGCGGCCACGCGCGCGGCCTTGCGCGGCGTACCGCTGGACTACCAGTTGCAGCGCCGTCCGCCGCTGGCCGATCTCGCCATCGAGCAATTCCAGGGGCCGGAGACGGTGGCGCGCGGCCAGGGCTTCATCGTGAGCGCGTGGTATCGCGCGCCGGCGGACGGGCCGGTGCAGTATGTGCTGAAGAGCGGCGGGCAGGTGACCGCGCGCGGCACGGCCCAGGCCGTCACGGGCCGCAATCAACTGCTCTTCCGCGAAATGGCCGGCGCGCTGGGCGTGCGCGAATATGTGCTGGACGTGCGCGGCGCACAGCCCGAGGCCGTGCCGGAGAACAATACGGCGCGGCTGCTGGTCTCCGTGAGCGGCACGCGGCCGCTGCTGTGTTTCAGCCCGACGGCGTCGTCCGGGCTGGCGCGGGCGCTGCGCGCCGCCGGGCTCGAGGTGGTCAACCGCCAGGCCGGCGATGCGCCCCTGACGCTGAGCGAGCTGGTGCGCTATACCGGCGTGGTGCTGGAGAACGTGCCGGCCCGCGCCGTGGGCACCGACGGCCTGCACAATCTCGCCGCGTGGGTGCAGGTGGCGGGCGGCGGGCTGCTGCTGACCGGCGGCGAACAGGCCTACGGGCAGGGCGGCTACCTGCACTCGCCGGTGGAGGCGCTCCTGCCGCTGTCGCTGGAAATGCGCCGCGAGCACCGCAAGATGAGCCTCGCCATCGCCATTGCGCTCGACCGCTCCGGCAGCATGGCCGCCCCGGCGGGCAACGGCCGCACGAAGATGGACATGGCCAACCTCGGCACCATGGAGGTGATCCGGCTGCTGGCCGATTTCGACCACGTGGCGGTGATCGCGGTGGATACGGAGTCGCACGTGGTGCTGCCGATGGACAGCGTGACGCGGGCGCGCGCCAATCTCGACCGCGTCCGGCGCATCGAGTCCATGGGCGGCGGCATCTGCATCCAGGAGGCGCTGGAGACGGCGATCAACGAGGTGCGCAAGGCGCCGCAGAAGAACAAGCACATCATCGTCTTCGCCGACGCCTCCGACTCGCGGCAGCACCCGGGCAACTACCGCGAACTGGTGGAGCGCTGCCGCGCCGCTGGCGTCACGGTCAGCGCGGTCGGCATGGGCACGGCGGGCGACTGCGACGCCGACATCCTCAAAGACATCGGCGCGCGCGGCGGGGGCCGCGCGTTCTTCTCGGCGGTGCCGGACGAACTCCCTGCGCTGTTCGCGCAGGAGACCTTCGTCGTCACCGGCAGTTCCTTCTCCGACCAGCCCGTCGCCTTCCAGTTCACGCCCGCGTGGCTGGAACTGGGCGGCCTGAACCTCGGCGCGCCGCCGCCGCTCGACGGCTACAACATCTGCTACCTGAGAAAGGACGCGCTCTGCGCCGCGCAGACGGGCGACAAGGACCGTTCGCCGGTCGTCGCCTTCTGGCGCGCCGGCGCCGGCCGCGTGGTATGCTACACCGGCGAGGCCGATGGCCGGTTCGGCCGGCAACTGGGCCAGTGGCCGCGCGCGGGCGATTTTTTCACGACGCTCGCGCGCTGGATCGCCGACGAGCGGGGGACCCTGCCCGACGGCATGCTGGCGCAGCGCTCCGTGCGCGATGGTTTGTGCACCGTGGATCTCTATCTGGACCCGGAGAAGAACCATTCCTTCGCGCGGCGGCCGAGCGTCACCTTTCTGCGCGAGCGGCCCGGCGCCGCGCCGCTCCAGGAGCGCGTGCCGATGGAGTGGCTGGCGCCGGACCAGTTGCAGAGCCGTGTACTGCTCGATGGCCGCGAGACCGTGCTGCCCGTGGTGGAATTGCCCGGCGGGGAACATCAAACCCTGCCGCCCGTCTGTCTGCCGTTCTCGCCGGAGTTTGCGCCGGCCGGGCCGGGGCGGGGCGAGTCCGCGTTGCGGAAGCTCGCAGCCGCGACCGGCGGCCGGGAAGTCGTCGAGCTCGCCAGCCTCTGGCAGGCGTTGCCGCCGACCGCGCGCACCGTGCCCCTGCGCCCCTGGCTCTGGCTGGCGGCACTGCTGCTGGCGCTGGTGGACATTCTCCGGCGCCGCACCGGCTGGCCGCGCTGGCCCGCCGCGTGGCGG
>CAIQIC010000505.1 GCA_903871765.1 uncultured Lentisphaerota bacterium | reverse complement strand
GGTTCGGCGAATCCCCTCTTTTCCCATTCCAGCTCAGGGTAGAGGAAGGGTTTGTCCGGGCATTTCAATATGGTCGTAAGGTCGCGGCCGTCAACCAAGGCTTGCCCGAGTGTCCAGCCGTTGCCCCAGCCCTGGGTGTTGAACATCAAGAGGATATCTTTGTCATGAAGAAGGGCAATGGCGCCTGCTTCGTGGCCGCCGCCCCAAACGGATTTGCCTGCCCGGGTCCAATCGATGAGGTTGTCGCTCCACGCCAGGGCGGAGGGATGCGTGTAGTACATCCAGTATTTGCCGTTGATCTTCGCGGCAATCAGGCGGTCACCCACGAGCCTGGAAATCACCACTCCGCTCCGCCCGCCGACATTCTCCGGCGTTGCCTTCCGGAAGGCGGGCCCGTGCTTGGTCCAGTGAACGAGATCGCGGGATGTGGCCACCGACATGGTGTCGCTGCCGCCGTTCCACGTGGTGTAGTTCATGTAGTAGGTGCCATCTTCGCCCTCGACGATATGGAGATCCTCGCAACCGCCCTCCCACTCGTACTGCTTCCAGGGATCGTTGTCCGGATAGAGGACGGGCGTCGGATGCCGGGTGAAGTTGATGCCGTCCTCACTGGAAGCCAGACCGATCCGGCAGGTTCTGCCCCATTTGAGAGCCGGGTTCTTGTCGTCCGCCCGGTAGAGCAGGTAAACCTTGCCGGCTCGCACCACCGCCGCCGGGTTGTACACGTTCTGCTCCTCCCAGCGGACTTCCTTGCCCAGAATGGGGCATTGGAATTTGGAATCCGGCGTGGGCGACAGGACCGGCTTGTCGCGTTTCACGAACGGACCAATCGCCCACTCGGGCGAGGCGCCCGGAGGCTTCTGGCCGACGGTGGCGATAGAGTTGACGCCAAGCATTTCATTCAGCAGCGGACGCATGGCATCTGCCCATACCTGGTAACCTTTTTCCGTCAGGGGCAGCGCCAACAGAACCAGAAGTGCGAGTATCGGTTTGCTCTGAATGTTCATTCTTTGGGGGCCTCTTCTACCTGGCCGCCGGTCAAGTCCATAGCGTCCCAGGAAAACCAGCCGTCATCCCGCACGCGCACTTCCAAAATGTTTTTTCCCGACCGCAAGTCCTTCGCTGGAATCTGAAACTCCACCGTGGCCGGAAACGCCAGATGTGCCGAATACGAATCCAGCGTCGTCGCATGTTTTTTCCTTCACCTCTTTCCCACCGCGGATTGCGGCGGCTTTGGCTCGATCTCCAACATCGCATCAGCGCGGGGTGTGTCGCGCATGATCCGCTGGACCGGTTCAAAACACATCAGTATCTTTTGGTAATCAGGATCGTTCCGCGAGGCGAAGACAGGTTTGCACTTCGTTTCCATGCCGCCGGCGGATTTGGCCAGAGGCGCAAGGAGGAAATTGTTGAGTTCCGGTTTTTCCACGCGGATGTAAAATCTACGCGGAATCCCTCCGCTATGACAACTAACGCATCGTCTCTGGGCGACTTCCTGAAGGGTCGGGTTCAGTGCTTCCGGGAAGAGCCGGCGGCATCCCATGGCGGCGGGATAACAGGAACGGGAATTCGCGTAGTAGGGAACATTGAGGTCGATCCAGGCAAAGACGCGCCGTTGTTCATCCGGGGGTACCATGACGCGCGCCTTGCCGTCGGAGCCGGGATGGCCTGCGATGATCAAGTCGGCAAGCTTGCTTTTGACCGCTCCCCAGGTTTTCGGTTCCACCATCAGGATATTGTATTCGGCGCCGTTGAGGGTCGAAATCCAACTCGTGTAGGGACTGCGCCCTTCTTTCCGGCTGGCCGGCGGGACGGCATTCACCTCGGGCTGCAATTCGCCGATCGTCCCTTTGCGGGCGAGGATGTCGTAAGAGACATTGAAGAAATCGGTCATGTCGCCGCTCAGATCCACATCGCTTGGAGCGGAACGCGCGTTATGGCACCGGATGCAGTGTTTATCGAGGACTGGCTGAACGATGTTTCGGTAACTGAAAAGAACCGCGCCCCACTCCGGCAAACGCAGTTCCTGGGGCCTCATTTGGGCGACCAGACGCGATTGCGCCGCCTGGCTATTGCGGTCATTGTGGCAGCCGACACAACCCTGGATCTCGCCGGGCATGAAATGCGTGAAGGTGCGCATGCGCTGGAGGTTGCGGCCCTGGGCATCCAACGCCTGGAAGTTGAGCGGGACGTTGGCGGGGACTTTGAAGCAGGCGGACCCGTCGGGCGCGACCTCCGCATACCCCCAGATTTTTCGGGGCGACCAGGTCGCGCCGCAGGAAACAGCCGGGAACTTAAAGCCAAAGGCCCAATTTTGGACAATACCGTGCTCGCTGGGCACGTTCCAAATAATCGGAGTAAACGTGCTCTTGGGAATTTCCTCGACGACGGCGATTTGCCTCACCTCGCTGCGCTTTACCTGCGGCTCCAGCCCTCGGTAGACATCCGCAATGAACACGGTGGCTTCCAGTTTGGTTTCCGCCTCTGGCGGCAATCGGGATGGAATGATCGGCGGCTTGGATCGCGCCATTACGGGCATGGCGCTGTAGAATCCCAGTTCCCCGTCCTTGTTCAACACATCCAGCGGCGCCGCCGAGGCGTCCATAACGCGCAATTGAATGACGCCCGAGCGGCTGACCAGGTAATGCCTGGAGTCGATGGGGAACGGCGTTTCATAAGGCCCGCGGTTCATGAGCAGATTGCCGTTGGGAGAAAAGATATCATCCACGCGGCCGAGAGGAATCTCCGGGGTGAGATTGGTAATGGCATCCTGGGCGTTGGCGCCCTTGGCCGGGTCGATGATGCCGATGGCCCCCCGGCAGTCGCCGTTATGGCCGCACATCATGCAGATGATCTTGTCCGTGCCGGGAATCGGGCGGGACTGCATGAAAGTTCCCGGTTCGATCGCGCGGTTGCCATAGAGTCCGGACAGGCCGGTGCCGTCGGGATGGATCGTCCAAAGGCTCTGGATTGGCCCGGGGGGACGATCCACATATTCCCAGCGGGTGAAAACGATGCGACCGTCCGGCATGACGCCGGGGGTGATGTCGATGAGATAATTGTAGGAGAGCCGCTTGACCTTGGAACCGTCGCGTTCCATGCGGTATAAGACGGGCGAGGAGGTGATGTAACAGTAGGCATAGGCGGGCACCCGGTCGGAGATAAAGGCGATGCCGCCGTCGGGAAGCCAGCATGCGTTGAGATTGTGGCTTTTCCCGTTGGTCAGTTGCGTGAGACCGGTGCCGTCGATGTTGATCCTGTACACCTGATAGTTTTCCTCGGGAACCTCCCGGCAGTGTTCCGTGGTTCGAAGATGAAGCGGGCTCTCGATTCTGCCCTTCCGTTTCCAGGAGAACAACACTTCCTTGCCGTCAAACGAGAGGTCGCAGTCGATGATTTCACCTTCGGGCGAAGCGACCAGTTCGCGCATTCTGCCGCCGTCGGGCGTGGGCTTATAGACATAGAGGCCGCCGCCCGGAATGAACCCTTCGGCATGATAGGTATACACGTGCGAAAGAGTCAGGTGATGCCGCTTGATGACCAGCATGTCGCGAAAGCCCAGCGCGCCGGAGTAGAGTTTCTCGGCGAGTGGATTTGACGGCGTGGGCGGCACGGGGGGCTTGGTTCCGTTCTGCTCCGCGGCATGAAGGGAAAGAGTAACGGCGAGCGCGAAACAGATTATTGCGAGCAAAAGACCCTGAATGGTGGTTTTCATGATCTTCATTCCTGGGCTGGAACGGCCGTCACGCTTTCGTTGTTTGGAAACCCTCGTTGTGATTTTCCTATCACCGTTCTCCTTCTCCATCTTTTCCGCCCGTGCATATGGTTATCGAATCCCAAGTGAACCAGCCATCGTTCTTGACCCGGATTTCCACGGAGTTCTTTCCCGTCCGCAAAACGCCGGGCGGAATCTCGAACGTCCCCGTTGCCGGAAAGGCCAAATGGGCCGGATCGGAGTTCTGAAGCCCCAACCCTCGTGGCAGGGACTGTTCAAACTTCCTGCCGTTGATCCAAACATCCACCACCGTGGCAACCTCCTTGGCTTGATCCGCCGTATGCAGGCACAGCCGTACCGGGCGTTTCGTTTGGGATTCCGCCACGGGAAACTCGAAGCGTGCCACGCCCTGGGGGTTAAGCTGGTAGGGTAAACTGGATGGCGCCGGCCGACTCCCCGTAAGCGTGACGGACTTCAGCTCTTTGATCTTTTCCGTATCGGAATACCCAAGAAATTCCCGGCACATCTGATCGCGGCGCCCCACGGCCAGCAACACGTCGGCGCTCGGCTCGACCACCACGTCGGCGGCGTTCCAGCACGAAAGCCGCCAGCCGGTCTGGGCCAGAGACAAACCGCCATCGCTCCGCACATCGGAGCGGATGGTGATCGTCCGCGATTCGCCCGGCGGAATGAAGCATTCGTCATGATCGATGAAGAGATCCGTTCTGTATTCGATCAGGGGCTGAGGGATGCAGAACAAGGCCGTCATGTTGCCGGTATTCTTTACCCGCAACCCTAGGATCTCCTGTCCCGCCGCGACCCGCATCGGCAAGGATGAAACCTCGAGGGTTGTCCGGGCCACCGGACGCCATTCATTCAGTCCACTGCCGCTGAAAGAGATCGTTGGTAGAGCGACTCGCGCCTGGCCCGTCGCGAAGATCTCAAATTCATCGATACAGGGGAATTCTCCGGTTTCGGGTGATAGGGCCTCGACCGTCACGCGCACGCAGCGCGCGGGTGTGGGATCGGTGCGAATCGTCAGCACGCCATCGGGAGTGAAGTCCGGAAGACTCCGGATGCCCGATTTCTCGAAGGCCGTACGCCACTGCGATCCATCCTGCGAACTCTCGATCTTGAGATAATCAACCCACCGGTCCTGGTATTGTCCGTTGCGGTCGCGGCTGAGCTTGAAGAGGTTGATCGCGGCGGCCTCGCGCAATTCGATTTGAAACGACGACTTCGGCGACACCGGTATCCAGCTTGCCTCGTTACCGTATTTTCCGTCATTGATGCCCGCCGGCTGGTGGTAGGGCTCGGTACGGCTGGAGGTGGCCGTGGCGGGCTTCGCGCCGTTGGAAACTGCGGCAAGATTCGGCATGGCATCGAGGCGGGCGTCATCCGACATGTTCGCTTCAGGCGACGGCGGCGCAACGAGCAGGCCCCGGAATGGCGCGGGCAGGGAACCGGAACCGAAAAGCTGCACACGCTCCTGCAGCATCCTGCCCCCGAAATCCAGCAATTGCGATTCCACCAGAACGGGGCCGCGTGATGCTTCCGGCGGGACCGGCAGCAAGACCGCGTCGAGTTTCTTCGACTGCAGCAACTCGATATCCGCTTTGCCCTGCCGGGTCCCAAGGACTTTCCCTTGCCGGTCGCGCGCGAGGATCTGCCACGACAAACCCGTGGCCGGCGCCGGCGCATCGCTGGTCAGCCAGACTTCGAATTCCAGGCCTTGATCGGGTTTGTACCGCAGGCTGTCAAACTTGAGCGACAGGCTGATGGGCGCCAGCGCCTGCCTGGCCAAGTAGTAGTTCATCAGCGGCCGGCCGTAGTAATCGACCACCGTATTGCCGGCCCCGTTCGACCACGGTTCGTTGAAGACCCAGTTCATGAATCCGCTGGTTCGCGTTCCGCCCCGCCGTATGCCGTCGATGGCGTAGCGCAGTTCGTCGGCGCTGATCCATTGCCCCGCCTTGATCGCCGCGGGCAAGTCCGGCAGCGGCCCGAACTGGGCGTTGATGATGTGCGACTGGAACCAGGAGTTCTCCGAAAAGGCGCCGAAAACCTTTTTGATCCTCAGCAGGCGATCATCGGGACGGAGCGGCCATTGGGACGCCGGCGGTATGTCCCGGTACCAGGTTTCTAGATTAGCGGGGCCGGGCGCTCCGAATTCGTCACACCGCACCGCCGGAATGCCGCTGTGATTCCTGTAGAATTCGTCCGGACCGACATCGTAGGGGCCGTGCTTCCAGCCGGGCGCAGGGTAAGTCGCACGGAAGCTACGGCCATCATCGTAGTTACCATGCCCCCAACCGGGTACGGGGTCGGTCACGCGGAAAATCCGGCCATCCATTTCAGCGACAAGCTTACGCAGCATCGTGGGGATCGGAGAGTCATCCCCGGGCCAGCCCATCTCGTTGCCGCCCGTCCACTCGACGATGCTGGGGTGATTGCGCAGTTGTTTGATGATGCTGACCGCGGTCCGCTCCATGGCCGCCGTGTAGGCGGAGTATTCCGCCGGCCAGGGCTCGCCGGAATTGGTCGCCGGCATCTCCTGCTGGATCATGATGCCCAATTCGTCGGCCAGGCCGTACCACGCGTCGCGCATGGTCACGCCCCCACCCCAGTTCCGCACTACATTCATTCCCGCCGCGTGCGCCATCCGCAGCAGCCAGTCGGCCCTGGCATGCTGGCGGCCGGGGAGCAGGTCGGCCGGTATGAAGTTGGTCCCGAGCAGGCGCACCTTGCGGCCATTGACGACCAATTGCGATCGGACAAAGGTATCGTACGGCGCGCCTTCCACCTGCACCCACTGGAGATCGCGGACACCAAACCGCGTCATACGACGGTGGATGATCTTCCCCTCCGCGCCGATCAGTTCGGAAATGAGCTGGTAGAGCGGCTGAGCACCCTGCCCGCTGGGCCACCACAGGGCGGGTTGGTTCAGATCGAGCGAGGCCTCGATTTGATTGAAGCCTGCCGACAAGGCCACAGCGGCGTCCGTAAAGACCCCGGCCCCGTGGCCTTCGATTCTAAACCGCGCCCGGGCTGCGAGTTGCTGCTGGCTGTCAACCTCCAGCCGCACCACGACGGTCGCCTTGCGCCAAGGTGCGTCCAATTTGGTCTGGACATGTACATAGTCAATCCGGGCCGGACCGCTGGCCTCCAGGCGAACGTCCTTCCAGATTCCAAGCGCGTAGACGCCGATGCCCCAGTCCAGGCCGAAACTGGGACATTTGATCTCGCTCAGTTCGTGGCGATAGGCTTTGATCTGCGACGGCATCCCGATGTGCCGATCGAGCGACGGCGGCATCCGGGCGATCCGCACAGCGAGACGGTTAATCTGGTCCAGCCGCAGCGCAGGGCCCACGTCATAGCCCACCTGGCGATACATGCCGGCATGGCCGCCGATCTTCCCGCCGTTGAGCCAGACTTCGCACTCATGGTCCACACCGTCGAAAACCAGCTTGACCCGCTTGCCCGCGAACGATTGCGGCACGGTGAAGTCCTTGCGATACCACCAATCCTTGCGGGCAACGTCAGGCAAGCGCGGATCGCCTGCGCCGTACCATAAGGGTTTCAAAAGGTGGGCCGCTTCCAGGTCGGCCTGGATATTGCCCGGCACCGTGGCGGGGATCCAGCCCGTTCCGGGAACGGTTGCAGTGAAAACCGCCTGTTCCGCGCCCTTGCCGTCGGAATCATCATGAATCCGCCAGTCGGTGCCGGAGAGCGAGATCGAATCTATCGTCGTTTCGCCAGCCATGAGCGCCGATGACACCGTCGCAGGCACGCAAAAGAGGGCGAGTAACATCGTGGCGAAAAGCGCTAGCAGGGCAGATCCTCTGGAGCGCGCCAAGAAGCTCATCGTTGGTTTCTCCATGGGCTTCCATCCGCGTTCATTGCGTCACCCACTGGAAATCGGTGAAGACGATGTTCCGGTCCTTCCAGGGGCCCGTGAGCTGCAGCGTCTCGCAATGCGCGAAGTTAACAGGTACGCCTCCGGGCTCCTGCGCCTTGAAGTCACTGGGAGCAAGAGTGATCGTCTGCCAGCCGGGTTGGCCCGCGAGCGTGACGCTCGCTTCCCAGGTCTTCTGCCCCGGCCAGAAGTAGTTCTCATGCAAGCTCACCTTGAACGCTTCGCCGGTCGTCGTCAAGATCTTGAAACGCAAGGCCGGACCGCCCTTCAGCCACGTGTCCATCCACAGAAAAAGGTCCTGGTCGAAGTCCGCGTCGATGTGGTGGCAGAAGCGCGGCGTGAAAGCCTGGCGGCGCTCGACGTTCGCCGGCAGCCTGGCCAGCGTCTCGTAGGCGCGATCCATGTTGCCGTGGTTGTCGTTGGAGGCGTTGAGGAAAAGGATGGGGCACTTGATGAACGGGGCGCAGCCTTCCGGGGCCATGCCGGCGAGCGAGACCCGATCGTCTTCCGTCATGGCCGGCAGTTTCGCGGACACGCCGTAACGCGGGGTGTGGCGGTAGTATCGATTCCAGCCGCAGCCGTAGATGGCACAGGCCGCCTTCAGGCGCGGGTCCAGCGCGAACGACCAGATCGTGGTGCCGCCCATGGAAATGCCGAACGCGCCGATCCGGCCGCGATCGACGTCGGGTTGCTGCCGCAGATACGAAAGCGCGCGCCGGGCCACCGCCGACCAGATGTACCACGACGACTCGCGCACCGTCGGCGTGGTGGCCATTTCCCTCCCGGCCATCAGCATGTGATTGCCCTGTTGGAGCGCCTCATGGTGAGCTCCTTCGTCGCGCAAAGGGAGTCGCGCGTTCCCATCGTGACAGTACAACCCCGGGTTGGTCTTCCGTCATGAATTGAACGTTCGCCACGGCTTCGCCTTCCATTCTGCCCGTGTCCAGGCTCAGCGGTCTCCGCCAGGTGGTTGCGGCCAGATGGACTGCATCTGCCAGGCGTCGAGCCGTTTCAACATGGCATCCTGTCCCTGGGCACGCACGGAGACGCCGACACTGTCTTTGCGGCCCGGATAAACCCGCAGGGCGAGATACACCTTCCCGTTGACGAAGACCTCCACCACACTGCGGTCAATGAAGACCCGGAGTTTCAGAGGACCGGCGCCCCGCTCCATAACCACCCGCTCCGGCGGCCGGAGCCAGACGTCAGGAAGAGTGCTTGAACGCGACCCGTCCAGACAAATGACGCTCTGGGTGTCGTACCAGATGCTCAGTTTCCGGTCGAAGTTGTAGCAGGTGATCGAGGTTTGCTCCTCAGCCTGCGGTGAGCGCAGGACATTGAGCTGCACCCAGCGCGACAGTTGCGGGTCGAGTTCCACTTCCAGTTCCAGGGCCTGGCCCTTGATGGTCTCCAACACCAGGTCCTGGTTCGCCGGCAGGACGGTCTCGCCGACGTGCTGATGCGCACCCCGCAGCGAGGCGATCGCCTCGACCGGTTCGATGCGCAGCCGTTGGTCGGAGTCGAGGGTCAGTCGCTGGGCCAGGGACATGATTTGATCCCAATCTTCGCTCGGCTTGCCGTCGTTGATATTCAGGATATTGATCACCCCACCCTGGCCGTCGGCCGCAGCGGAAGGCGCGTGGACGCCGCCCGGGGAAACGGTGCCGTGGTTGAAGCGGCCCTGCGCATAGGGCTTGAAGCGATGCCGCGGCTGGTCATAGTCGCCCAGCAGATACTGACCGCCCTTGGTGTGGCTGAAGGAGAGGAGCAAGTGCTTGTTGCCGATCGGAACGAAATTGGGGCAGGCCCCGGCATCTTCCAACGGGAAGGGGTTCCCTTCCAGAAATCCGCCGTGCGCCGTCCATTCCACCAGGTTCCTCGATGAAACCAAGTTGTTGGCGCCCACCAGGCCAAAGTAGGTGTCCCCCTCCTTCCAGATGCACGAATCCCCCGTGGGGCTCTTCACTGGATTTGCCACAAGCTTCATCCAGTGCAAGAGCAGTGGGTCTTCGGCAATCGCCACCATCTGGCCGGCATCGATACCCGGATAGAACGCGACGACCTGGTTCGACTCGACCACCGTGCTGCCGGAAAAGCACATCCGCTCAATGCCCGGATAGATGGCATACGGCAGATCGCGCCAGTGGACCAAGTCGTCGCTGACCGCGTGCCCCCAATGCTGCCGACGCTTCGGGATATCCTTGGGCTCAGGGAACTCATCCGGCGGATACGCCTGGTAAAAAAGGTGCCAGCGTCCCTGCCAGAAGCACAGCCCGTTCGGATCGTTCATCTGACTTTCCGGGCTGACGAAATGATAGGCGGGCCGATACGGGTCGGCTGCCAGCTTCTGACGCGACGCTGCAAAACGAAGCATCAGCGCACTGGTCTTCAGATCCCGTTCCTGTTCTGCCAGAGTTCCGGAGAACACCTGGCGCGGCACCGGGGATGCATACTTCTCCGACGGTGCTTGCGTCGGCGTGACGATCTGCACAGCGTTAGCGCCGGGCACGGAGCCGATGACGACAGTATAAGCCCCGGGGGTGGTCAACTGCAGGTTGCGGGGGGAATCAGAGGCCAACGCGCAGGTCGCCGCGTGAATACTGGCCAGGAACACGGCCAGGCACACAGCGGCGGGTAGGGTCAGGCCGAGCCAGCCCGGATAGGTGAGTCCCGCCTTCCCATATCGCGACGCCCTTGGCATGCATTGACCATAGCACCAGAGCCTGTCCGTTCAAACCGCTATTTCGGGGACCGACGCGCCATCTCGTGCGCCAGAACCCGCCGCTCCGGCCGGTTGATATAGTCCGGCCACAAGGGGCAGTTCAGATCAATCCAGGTCTTCACGCGCTGTGACTCCTCCGGCGTGAGAACCACCTGGTAATGGCCGGCGGCGAGCACCTGGAAGAGCCGGCTCTTGAGCGTGCCGAAGGTCAGCGGCTCGGCTTTGCTATGACGCTGCCCGTACCCCCAATCGAAATAATGCACCCAGCCCCGCTCGATCAGCGTCCGGTAGGAAGCCGGGACGCCATCGCCATCCAGCGTGCCGGCGAAGTTGATCCGGTCTTTGTCCTGCGCGTTGTGGCAACGGACACATTGGGCGTCCCACACCGGTTGCACCACCTTTTCATAGGCGAACGGCCCGGCGCCCCACGGCGGCGGCTGGAGCTGGCGCGGCGGGCGGCGCATGGCCAGCCGCACCGTCCCCGCCACCGGCGGTGTGCTCAAGCGATCCTCATGACAGCCGATGCAGCCGCGCTTTTCGCCCGCCTGCAGTTGCACGACGCTTCGCATCCGCTGCAGCTCGTTAAAGTTCTCGTCCAGCGCTTGAAAATACAGGACCTTGCCCGCCGGCACGAAGAAGCAGGCGGAACCATCGGCCTCCACCGGCACCAGACCCAGCACACCTTTGGCTACATAACTGGGCCAGCCATTCGGTCCGCTGACCTTGTCGACCGGCGTGGCGTACCAGTCCATGAACGGTTCATGATCTTGCTGATAATCACCGCCGGGCAGTTGGATAAGGTCGGCGCGCACTTCCTGGCAGACCCGCAGGTACTTCACCTGGCCGCGTTGCACCTTCGGCTCAAGCCCGTGATATACATCGGCCACCATGAACTGGCCTTGCCCGGAATCCGCCTCTTCCACGGCCATCGTCCGGCTCAACGCCGGAGGCGGTGCCGCTGGCCGCAGCGGCATGGGGGCCATGCTGCCCATGTCGGGATCAAGGTAGAGCACCTCACGGTTGCCCCAGCGGTCGATCACGTACAGACCGAACTTGTCCTCGGCAGCATGGCTGCAGAGGAACAGATCGCGGCTGATGGGATAGGGATCGCGAAAACAGTTCTGGCGCAGCCAGTTCATGTCATACTGCGGCGGCACATCGGGCGTCAGGCTGGTGATGGCCTTGGGGTTGGACCGGCCCTGCTGGGGATCGAGCAACGCGATGGGCCCGTTCAAATCGCCCCCGTGCGAGATCAGCGTGCAGACGATCTCGCTCGTGCCCGGCACTTCATGACCGCTGACGTAGCAGTTGATGGTGTTGTTGCCAAAAATGAGTTCCGGATGCGAGCCGTCCGGGTGGATGGCCCAGAGCGTGTGGCCGAAGTTGGCTCCCTTGTCAAGATACTCAGAGCGCGTCCAAAGGAGCCGTCCATCGCGCATGACCGTCGGCGCCCATTCGCTCACGTTCGCATACGAGAGCGGCTGTATCCGGCTGCCGTCCGCCTCCATGCGGAAGAGCACGAACGCCTGCGGACGCCAGCATAGGAAGCGCGCTTTGCAGCGTGTGCTCATAAACGCCATTCCGCCATCCGGCAGGGGGCACGGATAATAATCGTAAAAGGGCCCATCGGTCACTTGCCGGGCGTCGCTTCCGTCCACGTTCATGCGCCACAGGTGGAAGTAGTCCTTCTTGGTGGTACGATAGCCGAACCAGACCGTGCGCGCGTCGTACGTAAGGACCGGATCCCGCGCCACTCCATTGCGCGCGTCAAACAACGTGGTCAGCTTCGCCTGCCCCAACGCCAGGCGTCCCTGTACGCGCGGAATGTCCAGCACGCACACGCCCCCGCCGGGCTCACCCTGCGGATCAAAGATGTCGCTGTAGTTGTGCGAAGGCTCGTAGGCCTGCCGTTTGACGAACAGGATGCGCTCCAGCGGCGCCAGGTCCGGGTCGCGCAAGAACAACCGGCGCTTGGCGAGGCGGGCCTGGTAGCGCAGTTCCTGCCGGTTGATCAAGGCGTCAAGACGTTCACTGACGGCGTCACGTTCTACACGGCCGGCATGCAACTGCTGGTTGTCAGAGACGATGGCTACGGCCTCTCGAACCAGAAGAGCATACTCATACGGCCAGGTGAGGCAGCCTCACTCGTCGTCAGCGGTTTTCCTCCCATGGTTCAGGCTGGCCTCCTGAGCAACGTCAGCGTCTCGGTCTGGGACGCCTACGG
>CAIQIC010000504.1 GCA_903871765.1 uncultured Lentisphaerota bacterium | reverse complement strand
TCCACCACGCCGACGATCTCGTGGCCGGGGATGAGCGGCAGCTTGGGCGCCGTCAGCTCGCCGTCCACGATGTGCAGATCGGTCCGGCAGACACCGCAGGCGCGCACGCGGAGCCGCACCTGGCCCGGTCCCGGTTCCGGCGTCGGCACGTCGTGCCGCCGCAGCGGCTGTCCCGGCTGTTCCAGCACCATCGCCTTCACGGGTCAGGCCTTGTCCTCCGCGCCGGCCTCCGGCGTGAAGGGCTCGGTGGTGAGCTGTCCATCCTTGGTGACGAGCTGCTCGATTTTCTTTTCCACCTCGTTGAGCTTGGCGGTGCAGTACTTCACCAGCCGGTTGCCCTCCTCGAAATGACCGATCATTTTTTCGAGGCTGAGCTGTCCGCCCTCCATGTCGGCGACAATCTGCTCCAGCCGCGCCAGGGCCTGCTCGAAGCTCTGGGTGGCTGCCGTATTCTTTTCCGCCATGATCACTCCTCCTTCTTCAGTTGCTTTTCTGGCGCGGGCGCGGAGGCGCACCGGCGCCGGCCGCCAGCCGCGTTGCCGTCACCTGCGACTCCAGGCTGCCGCGCGCCAGGCGCGTTTCCAGGCGCGTGCCGACCGGCGCCTCCGCGGCGTCGCGGAGGATGCGGCCATCGGGCGCGCGGGTCAGGCTGAAGCCGCGCTCCAGCACGGCCAGCGGGCTGAGCGCCTGGAGCTGCGCGGCCAGCCGGCGCACGTCCTGCGCGGCGGCGGTGTGCGCCACGGACATGCGGTGTCCGAGCCGCAGTTGCAGCTCCTGGGCGTGCAAGCCGGTGCGTTGCGTGGCGGCGCGCAGCGCGCGGGCCATGCGCGGGTGGGCGTCGTGCAGCGCCTGCCGGCAGGCGTTGCGCCGCAGTTCGATCTGATGGCCCAGGCGCAGGCCGAGTTCATCCACCTGCTGGCTATGCCGCTGCGCGGCGCTCCGCAGGGCCCCGGCCATCGTGCCGCGCAGGGCCGCGAGGCGCTCGCGCATCCGCCGGGCGAGGTGCTGCGGCTCGCGGAACACGTAGCTGCCGGCGGCGGCGGAGAGACGTTGGCGCCAGGCCAGCGCCTGGGTGCGCAGGGCGCGGCTCAGGCGCGCCGCGTGCTGGCGCAAGGCGTCCGCGAAGACCTCCTTGTTATTCACCAGCAGCTCGGCGGCGGCGGACGGCGTCGGCGCGCGCAGGTCGGCAACGAAGTCACTGATGGTGAAATCTATTTCGTGCCCGACCGCGGAAATGACCGGGATGACCGAGCGCGCGATGGCCCGCGCGACAACCTCCTCGTTGAAACACCACAAATCCTCCAGGCTGCCGCCGCCGCGGCCGACGATCAGCACGTCCAGCCCGCCGCGCGCGTTCAACGCGTCCAGGGCCGCGGCGATCTCCTGGGCGGCGCCCGCGCCCTGGACGCGCACCGGTGCGAGGATGATGTGCAGGTTGGGGAAACGGCGTTCCAGAATTTGCAGGATATCGCGGATGGCCGCGCCGGTGGGGGAGGTGACGATGCCGACGTGCTGCGGCAGCAGCGGCAGCGGCCGCTTGCGTTCCGCCGCAAAGAGGCCCTCGGCGGCGAGCTTTTTCTTCAGCGCTTCGAAGGCCTCCTGCAGACGGCCCTGTCCGGCCTCCTCCACGCGGCGCACCACGATCTGGCACTGACCGCTTTTTTCGTAGGCCGTGAGCTGGCCGTAGGCGCGGATCTTGAGCCCGTCGCGGAGGGCCGGGCGGAGGTTCGCCTGCTGGCCGCGGAACAGCACGGCGGCGAGTTGAGCGTCGGCGTCCTTGAGCGTGAAATAGAAATGGCCGGAGGCGGGTTTCCGCAGGTTGGAGATCTCGCCCTCGACCCACACGTTGCCGAACTCGTTTTCCAGCGCGACCTTGATCAGCCGGGTCAGCTCGGAAACCTGGTAGATCTTCCGGAGGTCGGTTGGCTCTGCCGCCGCTGGCCCGGGTGTGCGCATGCGCCGTCCAACGTCAAGGCTCCAGTTTCTCCTGTACGCGCCGGACGCGGCTGGCGCGGCCGGTCTGGGCGTCCACGGACACCAACAGGCCCTCGCAGCGCACGTCGTTCACGGCGATCTCGAAGGCCTGGGGCATACCCGTGAGAAATTTTTTCAGCACGGCCGCCAGGTCGCGGCCGAGCACCGAATCCTTGGGGCCGGTCATGCCGAGGTCCGTCAGGTAGGCCGTGCCCTTGGGCAGGATGGTTTCGTCGGCGGTCTGGACATGCGTGTGGGAGCCGGCGACCACGCTGACACGGCCATCGAGGTAACGGCCGTAGGCGATTTTCTCGGAGGTCGCCTCGCCGTGCATCTCGGCGACAATGATCCGCCCCAGTTCCGCGCCGCGCTTCAGGATCTCGTCGGTCGCGCGAAAGGGACAGTCGCTCGGCGGCATGAAGGTGCGGCCCTGGACGCTGAGCACCGTCACCCGGCCCTGCGGTGTATCCACGGTGATCCAGCCGCGGCCCGGACAGGCGGGCGCCAGGTTGGCCGGCCGTAGGACGCGCGGCTCAAGGTCGAGGTACTTGATGAGATCCTTCTGGTCCCAAGCGTGGTCGCCGAGCGTGATCACATCGGCGCCCGCCGCCAGCAGGGCCTCGGCCAGGGCCGGCGTGAGGCCGCGGCCGCCGGCGGCGTTCTCCGCGTTCACGATCACAAAATCGGCGGCGCCGGCCTGCTTCATCCGTCCGGCCACCGTCGCAAACGCCAGGCGGCCGGGCGCTCCGACCACGTCGCCCACCATCAGAATATTCATGCCATCCTTTGCCCGGTTCACCGCGCATACTCGATGTAGCGCGTTTCGCGCACGACCACGATCTTGATCTGGCCGGGATATTTCAGTTCGAGTTCGATCTGCTGGCTGAGTGTGTGCGCCAGTTGCAGCGCGGCGGCATCGTCCAGTTGGCCCGACTCGACGAAGACGCGGATTTCCCGGCCGGCCTGCAGGGCATAGGCGCGTTCGACGCCGTTGTGCCCGGCGGCGAGTTCCTCCAGCGCCTGCAGCCGTTTCAGATAGATCTCGGTGTTCTCGGCCCGCGCACCCGGCCGGGCCGCGGTGATGGCGTCGGCGGCGCTGGCCAGCGCCGCGTACACGCTGTCGCCCGCGAGATCATGATGATGCGCCGCCACGGCGTTATACACCACCGGCGCCTCGCCGTGTTTCTTGAGCAAATCCGCGCCGATGATGGCGTGGTTGCCCTCGACCTGGTGATCCAGCGCCTTGCCGATGTCATGAAACAGGCCGACGCGTTTCGCGATGGCGGGATCCAGGCCCAGTTCCGCGGCCATCAGGCTCATCAGCACAGCTGTCTCCACCGAGTGCGTCAACACGTTCTGCGCGTAGCTCTGACGGAATTTCAGGCGGCCGAGGGTGTGCGACAGTTCCGGCGCCACGCCGTGCAGGTCCAGGTCGCTGAGCGCCTGCTCGCCGGCCTTGCGCATGAGGTCGTCCAGCTCTTCGTGAACCTGCGCGACCACTTCCTCGATGCGGGCCGGCTGGATGCGTCCGTCCGCCATGAGCCGTTCCAGGGCTTGGCGGGCCACCTCGCGGCGCACCGGATCGAAGCCGGAAATCACCACGACTTCCGGCGTGTCGTCAATCAGGATGTTCACGCCGGTGGCAGCTTCCAGGGTGCGGATGTTGCGGCCTTCGCGGCCGATGATGCGGCCCTTCATCTCCTCGCTGGGCAGCGTCACGGTGCACGTGGTGACCTCGCTGACCTGCGGGGCGGCATACCGTTCGATGGCGCCGACGATGATTTCCCGCGCTTCGACTTCCGCCGTGGCCAGCGTCTGCTGCTGGCGGCGGCGGATGAGTTGGGCCATTTCGCCGCGCAGGTCCTCCTCGGCCTGCTGCCGCACGAGCCGCCGGGCCTCCTCCTGGGGCAGGGCGGCGATCTCCTGCAGCTTGGCCCGCACCTCGTCGTGCGCTTGGCGGGCGCCCGCCTCGGCCGACTGCAGCGCCTGCTTCTGGACCTCCAGTTCGCCCAGCCGCGTCTCGATCACGGTTTCCTTCTTATCCACCAGGGCCACGCGCCGGTCCACGTTGGTCTCGCGCATGGTCAGCCGTTCCTCTAGGGAGCGCAGCTCCTGGCGCCGCGCGGTGATCTCTTTTTCAAACGCCTCGCGCGCCTTGACGATCTCGTTCCGCGCCAGGATTTCCGCCTCGCGCGCCGTGGTGTCGGCGTCGTGCCGGGCTTGTTCCAGAATGCATTGCGCCTCCGTCCGCGCCCCCCGCGCCCGGGTTCGCATAATGAGGCCGCGCGCCAGGAAGCCGAAGAGAATGCCGACGAAAGCAACCCCGGCCGGCACCCACCACAAAACCGTTGTTTCCAGTACGCTGTGCTGCATGATGTCGTATCCTTCCCGCTGGTCGTTCTACCTGGGATTATCCGGCACGCTCCCCGCCCTTGGACCGGCCGCGGCCGGCCGGCCTGGCCTTGCGCGGCGGGCGGGCGGGGGCGGGGTAGAGGCCCTGGTCGGTCACCACCAGGTCCATGACCACATCGTACTCTTCCACGGGCACGCGCCGCGCAAGCTGGGCCTCGGCGGCCAGCCCGATTTTGCAGGCCGTCAACCCTTCCAGCAGACGGTCGAAATAGCCGCCACCGTGACCCAGCCGCCGGCGCGCGCGGTCGAACTGCAGCCCCGGCACCAGAACGAGATGCACGGTTTTCTCCGGCGCCTCCACCCATTCCGGCACGGCCGGCTCGGGGATGCCCCAGCGGCCGCGCGTCAGCGCGTCGTTTTCCGTCAGCCAGGCAAAACGGTAATGCCCGGCGCGGGCGTCATAGGCCGGCACGCAGATGCGTTTGCCCGCCCGCCGGCAGGCGGCGATCAACGGCGCGGTTTGCACCTCGTCGGGGAGCGCGAGATAACTCGCGACGACGCGGGCCGCGGCGAACGGTTCCAGGGCCTGGACCCGGGCGGCGATCCGCCGGCTGACGGCGGTCCATTCCGCCGGGCTCCATTGCGTGCGTAGGGCGCGCGCCGCCCGGCGCGCCGCTTTTTTTTGCTGCGTTAGAGGGTTGGTTTTCGTGGCGTTTTCCTTTGGGCCTCCCAGCAGGCCATGCGTTTGGCGATGGTTTCCTCGTAGCCCTGGTTGGTCGGGTGGTAATAGAGCTTACTGGTCGGCACATACTCTTGGTCTACAAAGTGGCCGGCGAAATCGTGCGCGTACCGGTAGCCCGTGTGGCCGAAGGCCTGGGCGGCTTTTTTCGAACCGGTGCTGCGCAGCGGGCGGGGCACGGGCAGGACGCGGCCCTCTTTGACATCCGCCAGAGCCGCGTCAATCGCCAGATAGGCGGCATTGCTCTTGGGCGCCGTGGCGAGATACGTCGTCGCCTGGCTCAGGATAATCCGCGCCTCGGGCAGGCCGACGAAATCCACGGCCGTCAGCGCCGCGGTGGCGATCGTCAGCGCGCGCGGGTCGGCGTTGCCGATGTCCTCGGCGGCAAGGATGATCAGCCGGCGTGCGACGAAACGCGGGTCCTCGCCGGCATAGATCATCTTGGCCAGCCAGTACACGGCGGCGTGCGGGTCGGAGCCGCGTACGCTCTTGATGAAGGCGGAGATGGTGTCGTAGTGGCCGTCCTCGTCATGATCGTACACCACGGCTTTTTTCTGGATGGATTCCTCGGCGACGGCGCGGGAGAGGAGGCGGCGGCCGTCCGCCGCCGGGGGCGTGGTCAGCGCGGCAATCTCCAGCGCGTTGAGCGCGCGGCGGGCGTCGCCTTCGCACACGCGCGCCAGATGTTCCAGGGCGTCGCGGTCGGCCCGCACCTGCAGCGGGCCGAGGCCCTCCGGGCTGGACAGCGCGCGGTCCAGCAGCGTCAGCAGCGCCGGCTCGGACAGCGGCTCCAGTTGGAAAACCTGGGACCGCGAGGTCAGCGGGCTGTTGATGAAAAAGAACGGATTGTGCGTCGTGGCCCCGACCAGGGTGATGGAACCGTCCTCGACGTAGGGCAGCAGGACGTCCTGCTGCGCCTTGTTGAACCGGTGGATTTCGTCAATGAAGAGGATGGTCTCCTTCCGCGCAGCCTGCCGGTCGCGCTGGGCTTTCTTCAGCAGGTCGCGAAGCACGTCCACCCCGGCCAGGACGCCGCTGGTGCGCACAAAGATCCGGCGCGTGACAAGCGCGATCACTTCCGCCAGCGACGTCTTGCCGCAGCCGGGCGGGCCATAGAGGATAATGCTGCCCAGCCGGTCCGCTTCGATGGCCCGGCGCAACAATTTTCCGGGACCCAGGATATGCTCCTGGCCAACCACGTCGGCCAGCGTCCGCGGACGCATCCGCAGCGCCAGCGGCGTGCGGGCGGACTTTTCGGCAGCGTCAAGTTGTTCAAACAATTCCATACTACAAAGGCGATCGCTAAGGGTGGATGGTGGCGAGGCTGGCCGGGCCGGCAGCACCGAACCCGCGGCCCGCGGCCCTCCGTAGACAAAAAAATACCCCGCCTTTGCCGTCAAAGGGCATGTACTTCTGAGCCTCGATAACTCGAGGTGGGCGCTCTGCCGAAAGGGTTCCGCTATCCTCCGAAGAGGACGTGCGGGCGCCAGCCGGACTCCGAGCACCCTAATGGTTTAACCATGTAGGGTCAGAAGAATTCGCCCCCGTCACGAACAAGGCAGGGTATTATCTTCGTTCCGAAGCCTGCGCTTCGGAAAAAATTGCCACCGTTTATGAAAGAACACACCCCGATGCCCGCCCGCCAGGAACAGCCTGGCGACCGGGCCCGCTGCCGCCTGCGCTGGTCAGCCACAGGCGGTCGGCGCCGGTGATGAGCCGGCGGCGCGGGTGTACCGCGCGCGTTGGACTGACCGCGCCCGCCAGCGCCAGGCGCGGCACGAACGCCGAGCCCAAGCCAGCCAGCACCGCCAGCATCAGAGTTTCAAACCATGTAATCAACATGGCATTCATGCATTGCCTTGTTCAAAATGTTTTCTGCGCACAACCTGTCTTCCTGCGCAATGAACGCTTCTTTTTCACGGCGTGGGCTTCAGGTTTCCCGGACTTCCACGCCCAACTCGGCCTTGACCGCCGCCTTAATGCGATCATGATACGCATTGGCTTCCGCATCTGTCAAGGTCCGATCAGCCGCGCGGTACGTGCAGGCATAGGCGATGCTCTGGCGGTCCGCGCCCAGGCTTTCACCTTCAAAGATATCGAACAATTCGACATTTTCAAGTTCCGGCGGCGCCGCGCGGCGGATCAGGCGGACGATCTCCGCGTGCTGCAGCGTCCGCGGGACGAGCAGCGCCATGTCGCGCCGGATGGACGGATAGGGCGCCGGCGTCGCGACACGGGCCACGTCGAACGCCCGCTGGAGCAGCGGCGCGAGCCGGGCCTCCAGCACCGCTACCGGCGCAATCAGGCGCCAGGCCCGGGCGAGTTCGGCGCGCAGGAGACACAGCGTGCCGACGGGTTGTTCGTCCACGAAGAGCGCGACCGACCAGCCGGCCGCGCCCTGGGGGCAGGGCGCGGCGCGGCATGTCCACGCGCGCACGTGCAGCGCCTGCAGGAGAGCTTCCCACAGCCCTTTGAGTCCGAGAATCGTTTCCTCCGCCGACGGCGGCTGGCGGCGGTCGAGCCCGGCGGATCCCACCGCGCCCATGAGACCGAGGGCAAGGCGTTCCTCCTCGGCCGGCTGGCCTTGGGCGTCGCGTTGGAACACGCGGCCGATCTCGAACAGCGCCGCCGCCGGGATCTGCCGGGCGTGGTTGCGGCCCAGCGTGGCGACCAGTTGCGGCGTCAGGGCGTTGCGCAGCACGCCTTCCTCCTGGCTGACGGGATTGGGCAGCACCAGCCGGTGCGGCGCATCGGCGGGATCGAACTGGTCCAGGAGCGACGCGGCGACAAAGCTGTAGTTCATGATTTCGCGCAGGCCGAGTCCCACCAGGTGCTGGCGGCACAGCGCGAGCGCCAGCGCCGGGCGATCCCCGGCGCCCGCGACCAACTGCGCGCGCGGCGTGGGAGCGGGGATGCGCTCCAGACCGTGCAGGCGCGCCACTTCCTCGACCAGATCCACCTCGCGTGCAAGGTCCGGTCGGAACGACGGGATAGTCACCTCGCATATGCCACTCGCTGCTTCTTCGTGGGCGGGGCTTCCAGCCCCGCGCTCGGGGCTGCTCGTGCTTCGTAGCGACTCTTCTTCGCCCTGCGTAGCGGGCTTCGCAGAGCAGGGAGGGGTTTCGCCACTTCGCAGAGTAGCACCAGCCCCGCCCACAACCGATGTTGCCGGGCTTTGCACGGTCAGTTCCAAGCTCTGGAAAATCGCGCGGATGTTTTCATCGGGCACCGCCACCCCGATCCGGGCGCGGATGACCTCGTAGCGGCAGCGGATGGAGCGCGGGGCGGGCGGGGCGGCGCCCACATCCAGCACGCCGCGGGCGCAGTGCGCCCCGGCGCAGGCGGCCATCAGCGCCGCGGCGCGCCGGCTGGCCCATTCCACGCCGGCCAGGTCCACGCCGCGCTCGAAGCGGTAGGACGATTCCGTGGCCAGGCCCAGTTGCCGCGCGGTGTGGCGGATATCCGCCGGCTGGAAGCAGGCGCTCTCGAGCAGCACGGTGCGCGTGGCGGCGCGGATTTCGCTGCCGGCGCCGCCCATGACGCCGGCCACGGCGACCGGCTGGCGCGCGTCGGCGATGATCAGCATGGACGGCGTCAGGTCGCGGCCCAGGCCGTCGAGCGTGGCCATTTTCTCGCCCGGTCGCGCGCGGCGGACCACGATGCGGCCTTCGGCCAGCAGCGCCTGGTCGAAGGCGTGCAGCGGCTGGCCGCATTCGAGCATGACGTAGTTAGTGATGTCCACGACGTTGTTGATCGCGCGCACGCCGGCCAGTTCCAGCCGCCGTTGCATCCAGGCGGGTGACGGCCCGATCTGCACGCCGGCGAGGATGCGCGCGGTGTAACGCGGGCAGCCCACGGCATCCTCCACCGTGACGCGCGTGAGTTGCTCGACGCCCGGCTCGTGCTCGGCCAGTTGGATCTCCGGCCGGCGGAGTTGCGTGCCATACAGCGCGGCGACTTCCCGGGCGATGCCGATCAGGCACAGGCAATCCGGCCGGTTGGGCGTCACTTCCAGTTCCAGGACGGTTTCCGGCGGCCCCAGCACCTCGGCCAGCGGCGTGCCCGGCGCCCAGCGCGCGTCGAGCTCCAGCAAGCCGCTATGGTCGGTGGAGAGGCCCAGCTCGTCGGCAGCGCATAGCATGCCTTCGGACACCACCCCGCGGATCTTGGCTTTCTTCAGCGTCAGCCCGTTGGGCAGGGTGACGCCCGCCGGCGCGAACGGCGCCTTGAGGCCGACCCGCGCGTTCGGCGCCCCGCAGATGACCGTGAGCGCGCCGGCGCCGAAGTTGACGAGGCAGAGCGTCAGTTTGTCGGCGTTCGGGTGCCGATCCACCGCGAGCACTTCGCCGACGACCACGCCCGGCGCGGCGCAGCCGTGCGTTTCGAGGCCTTCCACCTCCAAACCCGAAAAGGTCAGTTTCTCCGCCAAGTCCTGGGGACTGTCCGCGAAGGCCACATAATCCTGCAACCAACCGATGGGTACGCGCATGTCCGGTTCCTTCTGAAAGGCGTCGGCAGTCTAACGGCTTTGCCGGCGGTTGGCAATCAGCGGCTGCCATAAAGGGTACGACTACAACTCGCGCCGGATTTACCCAAACTACACGCCCATGACCAACGCCGACTGGCGGTACACGCGCGACGGGCTGGATCAACTCACCATCAGGGGCCGCGGTACGTTGCAAACGCCGCCTGCCGGGGGTCTCGCGAGCACCAACTTCCTGCAGGTGTGGACGCTCGATCTGGCGGGGAACTGGCCGGGGTTCAACGAAGGCAAAGGCACGAACCGGAGCCTGATACAGACCCGGGCGCACGACCTGGTCAACGAGATCACCGCCGATTTCTGGAAGCATCGCCTCGCCCAATGGGCCGCCTGGCGCACTTCCACGCCCTGCGCGGCATGAACCAGGAGTCCAACGAGAAGAATTTCGTCGTGCGTCCGAATCTGACCTTGTGCACAGTTCGTTCTTCCGCTGGCGGCGCGTTCGCGGTAAGACTCTGGGCGACGCGATGGACACCGCTCCGCACAATGCCGCGCCGTCGTTGACCGACGGCAGCCTGTTGCGCGCGCTGCACCGGCTGGCCACGCCGATGCTCGTGGGCGCGGTCCTGTCGAATCTGCAAAGCGTGATCAATTTGTTCTGGGTCGGACGGCTCGGCCCGCAGGCGGTGGCCGCCGTCGCGGTCGGGGGTACGATCCTGATGCTGCTGTTCCCCGCGTTGATGGGGCTGTCCACCGGCACCGTGGCGCTGGTGGCGCGCGCCATCGGCGCGGAACGGCGCGACGAGGCCGCGGCCGCCGCCGGCCAATCCCTCTCGCTGGCGGTGGCGCTCGGCCTGCTGTCCGGCTTCCTGGGCTGGTATGTCTCGGATGACCTCTTCCGCCTGCTGGGCGCCGCGCCGGACATCGTGGCCGACGGCGAGGCCTACCTGCGCATCAACCTGCTCGGCAGTTTCAGCCTGTTCCTGTTCATCATTGCCTCCGCTGCCCTGCAGGGCGCGGGCGACGCGCGCACGCCGATGTGGCTGGGGCTCGGCGCCAATGGGCTCAACATCGCCCTGGATCCCCTGCTGATCTACGGCTGGGGGCCGGTGCCGGCGCTGGGCGTGCGCGGCGCGGCGCTGGCTTCCGTGATCGCGGAGACGCTGGCGGCGATCGTGGCGGCGGGGGTGTTGTTGGGCGGCCGTGCGGCCTTGCATATCGGCTGGTCGCAATGCCGTCCCCGGCTGGCCCTGGCGTGGCGGATTCTGCGGATCGGCATTCCGGGCTCCGGACAGATGCTCGCGCGCAGCCTGATGGGCGCGGTGCTGATGCGCATCGTGGCCGGCTGCGGTACGGCGGCGGTCGCCGCCTATGGCACCGGTCTGCGGTTTCACATGCTCATCCTCATGCCCGCTTTTGCGCTGGGCGGCGCGGCGGCGACCCTCGTCGGCCAGAACCTGGGCGCGGGCAAGCCCGGCCGCGCGCGCCAGGCGGCGTGGCTGGCGACGGGGCTGGACCTGCTCATCATGCTGGTCGTCATCGTTCTGCTGGCGGGCTTCGCGCCAGCGCTCATTCGCGCGTTCAACCGCGATCCCGACGTGGTGCGCATCGGGGCCAGCTATTTGCGGATCGTGTCGCCGTTTTATTTCTTCGCCGCCTTCGGCGTCATCATCGGCCGGGCGCTGAACGGCGCGGGCGACAGTCTCGCGCCCATGATTATCACCACCCTGAGCCTCTGGGGCCTGCAGGTGCCGCTGGCCCTGTGGCTGGTGCGCTGGTGGCAGCCGGCCACCGCCGGCATCTGGTGGGCGATTGGCCTGGCTTCGGCGGTGAACGGCCTGCTGATGGTGCTCTGGTTCGAGACCGGCCGCTGGCAGCACCGGCAGGTGTGACGCCCCGGCGCCGGCGGCAATTTATGATGAACGCGGCTGGCTAAGAGGTGTTTGGGGCTGTGGCGCGGATCGGGTCGGGCGAAGCCCCCGCGCAGGAGCGCGTCAGACCGGTTCGGCCGCAAGGCGGCGCGGGCGGCGCTGTATAAGTATACGCGCCGTCCCGCGACAACACAGCGGACGGGCCGGTATCACGCGTGATC
>CAIQIC010000503.1 GCA_903871765.1 uncultured Lentisphaerota bacterium | reverse complement strand
GGTCCGGTTCCGCGCCAAGGCCGCCGGTAAGCGCGCCAGTTGCAAGCTCACGGCCTTGCCGGAACGCAATCTCATGAGCGCAGCGATGGCCCGCTGCGTCAGGCCGGCATACCGGGTTAGCGCCTCCGCCAGGACGGGCCGCAGCCACGTCCCGCGCGCGCGCACCTGTAACGCCCCCTCCTCCATCCGCAGCACGCCGCAGACTACCGCGAGCACGCGCGGGACCGGCACATTCCGTCCCATCGTCCGCAAGGCCATATCCTCCGGCTTGACCGCCTTCCGGTTTGCCGCCGCATACAACCCTTGCAGGTGATCCCGAAACGACGCCCCACCCAAACAGAACGGCGAGGCCCGCAGCGCTTCCTTGAACTCCTCGTCCGGTTCGGCAATCGCGGATTCCACGAAGCGCCGCATTTCCGCGCGCTGCCGGGGCCCGGTGCGCCCCGCCATCATCGCCAACAGAGGGAGGATACAGACGTATTCCCAGGCGCGTCTCCCCAGATAACAGGGGTAACTGCTCCAGCGATAGGCCCGCAGAGCGGCTATGCGTTCCGGCGTCGTCTTGGCTTTCTCCGCCGCCGTGAAAACGGGGTTGAGGTGCACATAGCGCATCAGCTTGAGCAGATATACGTCGCCCTCCACCGGCTTGGCTTTATAGCGACCCTGCATCAGATGACCAACCTGGCGGTGGCGCATGTTGTAAAATACCGTATAAGCGGTCTGCAGCCGATGCATGAAGCGCCCCAGGTTGGGCCGCGCCGTCTCCACCACCAGATGCACATGATTGGTCATCAGGCAAAAGGCGTAGATGCGCACCGCGTAAAGTTCGGCATATTCGCCCAGTTTTTCGAGGAACCGCTCCCGGTCCCGGTCATCACGAAAAATCGCCTGGCGCTGGTTCCCGCGAACCGTGACGTGATAAATCGCCCCCTCATATTCCACTCGTGCCAAACGCGCCATGCCGCAGAGTAAGCCACAAGATCCGTGCCGGGTCAAATTATATTCTATCTTCAGGGCTGACCCCATATCTGGGGGCTGACCCCATATCTGGCGCCCAACACAAACCATCCGACAATTACTTACCTGTCTGAAAACTTCTTTGCGCCGGCGGATTTTTACTCGCGCGACATCGGAATGATCTTCACTTTCACAGCCAATGTGGGACCGGACAAGAAGTCCATATGAATTTGAACTTACACCGGAATTCTCAACGAAGATTGATGCCGACGACACCTTGTACAAGTCCATCACACCCGCGGGGACCAACATGTTCTTCTTTCCACAACCGGTCGTGCAATCCAAAACCATTCAACTTGTTGCAGCCTGCGCCGACGGCGAGACCGTCGTGTACAACTGCGATTTGCTGAACCGGGACAGCGAGGAAGGCTCTTATTTTTTGATCACACCGCGCCTGATTCCGCCACGTCCATGACGCCGGCCGCTGCGGTGCATCACGGGCCCAGGCACGATTTCGTGATGACGCCGTTGGCGTCCACAACGATCATGGCGCACGCTCCCGCGCATCGCGGATGATGTCCACGATCCACTGCGGGGCCACTGGCTTCTTGAGACGGACCGGCAGCGGCAGGTCTGCGGGGCAGCCTTCACGGGTCACACGGTCCTGGCCTGCCGGGTGTGCCACTTCGTCGCGAACGTCAGGCGTAGACGAGGCGGCCCTTCGGCTGCGGAATGGGGCGGCCGATCTCCTTGGCGGTTTCGATCCATTCCTGGATGATTTGTTCCGCATGCGACAGCGCCTCCTGGTACGTCTTGCCGTCAGCCATGCAACCGGGGAGTTCCGGGACCTCGGCCACGAAGGCTTTATCTTCGTTACTCCAAAAAATGACAATCTCGTATTTGGCATCCATGCCGAAAAGTTACCACGATACCGGCGTCCTGCCAACACCGTTGGTTCGCTGCCTGCACAGCGAATTACGTTTTAACCATCTTGCGCAGAGGTTACGCCTTGGATATGGGCGGGCAAGCATGGGATTCAGCCACCGTTCTGATTCTGTGGTTGATCCCCCGCCCGGCCATCAGGGCTGATTCATCCTCGGATGCAACCGCACTCGGTGTAACGCATTCGGAAGAATGGCCTATCGGGATGGTGTCTCCGGGGAGCGCACGCGTCCCATCAAAATATGAACAAGTTGCTCCAGAGCATGAATCAGCCGTGGAGTCTGGCCTTTGCGCTTTCTTCCCGCGGCGTCAGCTTGTAGTATTCCGCCCGTCGGCGGGCGACAGAGACGCGGGCATGCAACGGAACCTGAAACGGCTGGCGGAAGAAACGTACGACCTGCTGATCGTCGGCGGCGGCATCAACGGCTTGGCGGCGGCGTGGGACGCGACGCTGCGCGGGCTGAAGGTCGCGCTGGTGGAAAAAGCCGACTTCGGCGGGCAGACCTCGTCGGCGACGCTGAAGATCGTCCACGGCGGCCTGCGCTACCTCCAGCACCTCGATTTCGTCCGCATGCGCGAGAGCATCCGCGAGCGCAGCACGCTGCTGCGCATTGCGCCGCACCTGGTCAGCCCTCTGCCGTTCCTGGTCCCCACCTACGGCCACCTGCTGGCCAGCAAGGAGGCGCTGAGCGCCGCCATGCTGATCAACGACCTCGTCAGTTGGGACCGCAACCGGGGGCTGCCCGACCCCGCCCGGCAACTGCCGGCGGGCCGCTACC
>CAIQIC010000502.1 GCA_903871765.1 uncultured Lentisphaerota bacterium | reverse complement strand
GAGGTCAAACCCGGGCTCGGCGATTCCTCGACGAGTTTCTGGTGGCGGCGCTGGAGGCTGCAATCGCGCTCGCCGAGATGCAGCACGTTGCGGTGGTGGTCGGCGATGATCTGCACTTCGATATGGCGGGCCTGCTCGATGTACTTTTCGATATACACGGTGGGATTGCCGAAGGCCCGTTCTGCCTCCGAACTGGCCGTCATGAAGCCATGCACCAGGCTCACGTCGTTGCGCGCCACCCGCATACCCTTGCCGCCGCCGCCCGCCGCCGCCTTGATCAGCACCGGATACCCCAGCCGCTCGGCCACCTTGAGCGCCTCCTCCTTGCTCTGCACCGCGTCGCTGCCGGGGGTGACCGGCACGCCGGCCTTGCGCATCATCTGCCGCGCCTGGATCTTGTCGCCCATCAGCCGGATGTTTTCCGCCGTGGGGCCGATGAACACAATGTTACAGTTCTTGCAGATTTCGGCAAAATGTGCATTTTCGGCCAGGAAGCCGTAGCCCGGATGAATCGCGTCCACGTCGGCAATCTCCGCGGCGCTGATGATGTTGGAGATCTTCAGGTAACTGTCCCGCGCGGGCGGCGGCCCGATGCAGATGGCTTCGTCCGCCAACTGCACGTGCAGGGACGACTCATCCGCGGTGGAATACACCGCCACGGTCCGGAGGCCCATTTCCCGGCAGGTCCGGATGATGCGCACGGCAATTTCGCCGCGATTGGCGATCAGGATGCGTTCGAACATGGGCGCTAGTCCAGCTCCACGAGGAACAGCGGCTGCCCGAACTGCACCGCGGTGGCGTTTTCCACCAGCACCTTGCGGATCGTGCCCTTGACCTCCGCCTTGATTTCGTTCATCACCTTCATCGCTTCCACGATGCAGACCACGGTTTCCGCGTCAATGTGCGAGCCCACGCCCACAAACGGCGGGGCATCCGGCGCCGGCGAACGATAGAAGGTACCGACGATCGGCGACTTGATCTCCACTGTTTTCCCGTCATCGGCGGCGGCGGGCGCCACGGCCGGCGCCGCAGGCGCGGCGGCGGACGCCGGCGGCGCACCACCGGGGAACGATGCCGCGGGCGACACGACGACGGCGGGTTCCGTGCCGTTCCGGCGCTTGACCGCAATGCGAAAGCCTTCCTCCTCGATCTCGAACTCGCACAGGTCGTTGGCCTTCATCAAGTCAATGACCTGCCGGATTTGTTCCATGTCCATAGTCCCCTCCTGGCCCTACCGCCCGGCCCAACGCCGGCCCCTTGGTCAACGTACGGCCAATCTACCAATCGCCGGCGCACCTGTCCACGCCCCTGTTTACCGTCCGGCCCGGCCCGGTCTCCGTACGCTAAGGCACGATTTCCGTGCCGACGCCCTGGTTGGTGAACAATTCCAGCAACAACGAATGCGGCAGGGCGGCGTCAATGATGTGCGTCTTGCGCACACCCGCCCGGAGCGCCTTGAGCGCGCCGCTGATTTTCGGCAGCATCCCGCCGCTGATCACGCCGCGGGCGATCAGGTCCTCCACCTCGCTCAGGCGCAGGGTCGAGATCAGCGAGGCCGGATCGTCCAGCTTGGCCAGCAGCCCGGGCACATCGGACAAAAACACCAGTTTGCGCGCCTGGAGCCGTTCGGCCAGGGCAGCGGCGGCCTCATCGGCATTGATGTTGTAGAGCTGGTGGTCCGGCCCACGGCCGAGCGGGGTGATGACGGGCGTGATGCCCGCCTGCAGATACGCCTTGATCGGTTCGACATCCGCGCCGACGACCGTGCCGACATAGCCCCACTCCAGCCACTGGCCGGTGGCCTCGTCCTGGCGCCTCAGCTTCGCCACCTGCAGGATGTCCTCGCCGTGGATGCCGCGCGCCTTGCAGCCGAAGCCTTCCAGCGTGGTGACCAGGTCCGGATTGAGCTCCTGGTTGAGCACCTGTTCGACGATCCGCATGGAGGCCTCGTCGGTCACCCGCAGGCCCTGGACGAAATGCGGCTTGAGCCCGGCGTCCTTCATCCGCGCGTTGATCGCCTTGCCGCCGCCGTGCACCACCACGGGGCGCAGGCCCACGCATTCCATGAACGCCACGTCCTGCAGCACGCGCTCCACGCACGCCCGCTCTTCCATCGCGCTGCCGCCGAACTTGACCACCACGATTTCGCCGCGAAACCGCTGGATGTGCGGCAGCGCCTCGATCAAGACCTCCGCCTTGGCGATGATTTGCTTCATGTTTATTCCGCGTAATTGATGCGCACGTATTCCTCGGTGCAGTCGCAGGTGTACACCACCGCCGCCCCCGGCCCGAGGTTCAGGTTGATCGCCAGCGTGAAAGCCTTCTGCCGCTGAATCCGCTTCAGCCGCGCCAGCTCCGTGCCGGCCCGGACGCCGCCGCGTACCGCCGGCAAGCCGTCGTAGCCAATGTCCACGCGCTCCTCGACGACCTTGGCCGGCGAATAGCCCAGGGCGTCCATGATCCGGCCCCAGTTCGGATAGTCGCCGACCCAGGAGGTCTTGACCAGCAACGAGTTGGCCACTGCCCGCGCGGCCAGATCCGCCTCGGCGTCATTCCGCGCGCCGCATACGCGGACGGTGACGAGCTTGGTGGCGCCCTCGCCGTCCCGGGCCATCTTGAGGGCCAGGTTGAGCGTCAACTGACGGACGGCGGCATCGAACACGGGCCAGTCCGCGTGCCCGGGCCGCAACAGCGCATGGCCCGCCGCGCCGTTGGCCAGCATCAGCACCGTATCGTTCGTGCTGCGGTCGCCGTCCACGGAAACGCGGTTGAAGCTGTCGTCCGCCGCCGCCGCCAGGCACGTCTGCAGGGACGGCCGGTCCACGTTGGCGTCGGTCAGCAGAAAGGCGAGCATGGTGCCCATCTTCGGCTCGATCATGCCGGAGCCCTTGGCGCAGCCGGCGAGCGTCACGGTCCGGCCGTTGACGGGGAACGTGACGGTGGCGTGCTTGATGCGCGTGTCGGTGGTCATGATCGCGGTGGCGGCGTCCCGGCCGCCGCGCGGCGCGAGGGCCGCCACGGCCTGGCGGATGCCCGGCTCGATCATGTCCATCGGCAGGGGCAGGCCGATCCGGCCCGTGGAGCAGACGAAGACCTGCAGCTTGGTCAGGCCCAGCAGTTCGGCCGTGAGCGCCGTCATGCGGTCCGCGTCGCACAGGCCGCGCGGACCGTTGCAGGCGTTGGCGTTGCCGCTGTTGACGACGATCGCGCGCCCCACGCCGCCCGCCAGCCGCCGGCGGTCCAGCTTGACCGGCGCGGCCTGTACCTGGTTGGTGGTGAAGACGCCGGCGATGGCGGCCGGCAGGTCGGAGATGAACAGCGCCAGGTCCTTGCGGCCGCTTTTCTTCAAGCCGGCCGCCACCCCCGCGGCGCGGAAGCCCGGCGGCAACCGGAAGGTTTCGCATATGATTATCTTGGCCTTGTTCCTCATCATACCTTTGCCCACTCATGGCGGCAGAAGGGAAACCGGAAAACCGGGCCTCCCGAAGGCGGCAGGCGGCTTCGGGGCCGAGGGTCCATCCGCCGTGTCCGCGCGATTAACGTTTGGAGAATTGGAAGCGCTTGCGGGCGCCGGGCTGGCCCATTTTCTTGCGCTCTTTCATGCGGGAGTCGCGGGTCAGGAAGCCGCCCTTCTTCAACGCCTCCCGGAGCGCCGCATCGACCACGAGCAGCGCGCGGGCGATGCCGTGCCGCATGGCGCCCGCCTGGCCGTCGAGCCCGCCGCCGTTAATGGCAGCCTTGATGTCGAACTTGCCGACGGTGCCGGTGGCCTTGAGCGGCTGCTCGATATAGATGCGCAAGGTTTCCATGGGGAAATACTCGGCGTAGGCCCGGTTGTTGACCAGGACGTTGCCGGTGCCCGCTACCAGGCGTACGTGGGCCGTCGCCGTTTTGCGGCGCCCGGTGGCGGCGAATTCAGGTGCTTGGTTTACCACGGTTTCTTCTCCCTAATGTACGAGGCCTACGCCAGCGGCCGGGGCTGCTGCGCGGCATGCGGATGCTCGGCGCCGGCATACACGTGCAGCCGTTTGAACAGCGTGCGGCTGAGCCGGTTCTTGGGCAGCATGTCGCGCACCGCGTGCTCGATCAGAAAACCGGGATTCGTCGCCCGCACCATGGCGGCGGTCTTGGTCTTCAAGCCGCCCGGGTACAGCGAATAGCTCTTGTAGAGCTTCTGGGATTCCTTGGCGCCGGTCAGCTTGACCTTGGCCGCGTTGAGCACCACGACAAAATCGCCCATATCCACGTGCGGCGTGAAAATCGATTTATCCTTGCCCCGCAACAGTTTGGCAATCTTGACCGCCAGCCGGCCCACGGGTTTATCCGTGGCATCCACGAGGTGCCATTCCCGTTTGACATCCGCCGGCTTCATTATCGTTGTCTTCATGCGTGCCCTTCGCGCGTCGAATCGAGGGGCGGACTCTAATGGACACGGCGGCGGGTGTCAATCCTTCTTCACAACATTTATTTCGCGCCGCCTTCTCCATCCTGGGCGCCACGGCGTATATCATCGGGTTCACGCCCCACAGGGGGTAGCCGAGTGTTGCAATTTTAGCGCCATTCCGACGTGATCCCGAAGCTGCCCCCCAAGCTCCGACTGGTCTGCGCCGGGGAGGTCCGCCAGGCAAATCATTTGCCGGGTTGGCTTGACTTTCTGCGCCGGGGTTTCAAAATGGCGGCGGGTACAGGGGACGAACGATGAGCATGATTGTGGGGGTCATACCGGCGCGATGGGGATCCACCCGGTTTCCCGGCAAGAGCCTGCATCCGCTGCTGGGCCGGCCGCTGATCCAGTGGGTGATCGAGCGGGCGCAGCAGGCCCGCACGCTCGCCCGCGTGCTGGTGGCGACGGATGACGAGCGCATCCGCGCCGCCGCGCAGCAAGCCGGCGCGGAGGCCGTGCTGACGTCGCCGCACCACCCCTCGGGCACGGATCGGATCGCGGAGGCCATGCGCGGGATCCCGGCGGACGTGGTCATCAACATCCAGGGCGATGAGCCGCTGATCGAGCCGGCGCTGATTGACGAACTGGGGCGGACGCTGGCGGAGGACGCGGCCTGGGACATGGCGACCGCCGCCGCGCCGCTGGCCGACCCGCGGGACGCGGACCAGCCGTCGGTGGTGAAAGTGGTGTGCGGCCGCGACGGGCAGGCGTTGTACTTCTCGCGCGCCGCCATTCCGTTCCTCCGCGAAAAGGGCACTGGCACGGAAGGCCGGGATGGCTTATATTACCGGCATATAGGAGTGTATGCCTATCGGCGGGCCTTCCTGGAGCGGCTGGTGGCCACGCCGCCGTGCGCCCTGGAGCAGGCTGAGAAATTGGAACAGCTCCGGGCGCTATGGCTGGGCGGGCGCATGAAGGTGCTGGAGGTCCGCGATACCGGCTTGGGCGTGGATACGCCGCAGGACGCGGCGCGGGTGGAGGCGGAAATGCGGAAGCGGGGGCTGGGCGGAACGGGGGCCTCGGGATGAGACGCAGCATGGTGTATACTAGCGATAGAGATCCGCGACCCGGCAAGCCATGATCCCACGCATCATCCAGATTGGTCCGGTGCGGATCGGCGGACGGCAGCCGCTGGCGTTGATCGCCGGGCCGTGCGTGATCGAGAGCCGCGCGGGCTGCCTGGCCCTCGCGGCGCGACTCGCCCGGCTGGCGCACTCCGAAAAGATTCCGCTCATCTTCAAGGCCTCCTATGACAAGGCCAACCGGACCGCGCACACCTCGTACCGCGGGCCGGGCCTGTCCAAGGGCCTGGCGATCCTGCGCGAAGTCAAGGAGCGGTACGGCCTGCCCATCCTGACGGACGTGCACAGCGAGGCGGAAGTGCCGCTCGCCGCGCAGGTGGCCGACGTGCTCCAACTGCCCGCGTTTCTCTGCCGGCAGACGGATCTGGTGCTGGCGCTTGGCGCGAGCGGCCGCGTGGTGAACATCAAGAAGGGCCAGTTCCTGGCGCCATGGGATATCCGGCACGTGATCGCCAAGCTCGAGAGCACCGGCAACCGCCGGATCCTCGTGACCGAACGCGGCGTGAGCTTCGGCTACAACAACCTGGTGGCGGACCTGCGCAGCCTGCCGCTCCTGCGCGCGTTCGGCTACCCGGTGATCTTCGACGCGACGCACAGCGTGCAGTTGCCCGGCGGCGCGGGCGACCGCTCGGGCGGTGACGGGCGCCTGGCGCCGTTGCTGGCGCGCGCGGCGGTGGCCATGGGCTGCGACGGCGTGTTCGTGGAAACGCACGTGCACCCGGCGCAAGCGCTCTCCGACGCGGCCAACGCGATTCCGTTCGCCGCGCTGCGCGGGTGGTGGCGGCAGTTGCGCGCGATTGACCGGATCGTGCGGCCGGGCGCGCGCCAGCCGCGGGCGTGACGGCGGGCCGCGGAATGGAGACGGTGCCAGGCAAGCGGAGCGAAAGATGAGGATGAACGGGAAAGGGTTGGCGGGGGTCTTATTGTGGGCGGTGGTCTGGATGGCGTGGGCGCAGAACGCGGAGTTTCTGAATGTAGCCGGCGTCCGCATACCGGAGTACGACGAACAGGGGCGCCTGAAAAGCCAGTTGTTCGGCGATCTGGCCAAGAGCCTGCCCGACGGCAACATCGAAATCACCGGTTTGAAGGTCGAATTTTACGAGGGCACCCAGGTGAATATGCGGGTTACGGCGCCGCTGTGCCTTTTTGACCGCGCCCGCAACACGGCTCAATCGGAGGGGCCGGTGCGCATCGCCCGGGACACCATGGTGATTACCGGCACCGGTTTTCTGTTCAACAACCGGGAAGAGCGGTTTAAGATTCTGAAGGATGTCAAAGTGGTGCTCAAAGGCACGCGGCGGGAACTGAACCAAGGAAGGCTGCCATGAGGTCAATCGCGCGGTGGATACTGGCGCTGGGGCTATCGCTGTCGCTGCCGGCCGCCGGCAGGGCGGCCGCGGCCAAGGAAACCAACACGACGGACCAGGCGGTCAAGGCGGGCGACGGCGAGGAAGCGACGGTGGTCACCTCCGAGCGGCTGACTTTCGACTACAAGCAGAAATTTGCGCTGTTCGAGGAACACGTTGTCGTCACGGACCCGCAGATGCAACTCACCTCCGACAAGCTCCTGGTGGTCTTCGACGCGAACAACGCGGTCCAATCCCTCAAAGCCGAGGGCAGCGTCACCATCCGGCAGGCGGACAAGGTGGCCACGTCCAACGTGGCTACCTACGACGTGGCTTCGGGCAAGATTGTGCTCACGGGCAAACCTCGCGTCCGGCGCGGCCGGGACCTGCTCGAGGGCTAGATCATCACTTTTTGGCGCAACGAGAACCGCATGGTGGTTTATCCGCAGGCGCGCCTGTTCATTTACCCGGAGAAGGGCGGTTCGAATGATCCACTCCTCCACCTTGGAAAATAAGACCGCCACCCCCGGCAACGAGCTGGTGGAAACACGGGAACTGGTCAAGGCGTACCACCGCCGCAAGGTGGTCAACGGCGTCAATCTCAAGGTTCAGCGCGGCGAGATCGTTGGCCTGCTCGGTCCCAACGGCGCGGGCAAGACCACCAGCTTCTACATGATTGTCGGTCTGATCAAGCCCACGGCCGGCCGGGTCTTTTTCCAGGGGCGCGACATCACCGGTGAACCCATGTTTCGCCGCGCCCGCCAGGGCATGGGCTATCTGTCGCAGGAGCCCTCCATCTTCCGGCGGCTGACGGTCCGGGAAAACGTCATGGCCATTCTCGAAACCCTGCCGCTCTCCGCCCGCGAGCGCCGCGCGCGCCTGGATGTCCTGCTGGAGGAACTGAAGATCGGCTACCTCGCGGATCAGCGCGCCTATACGCTGAGCGGCGGCGAGCGCCGCCGGCTGGAAATCACCCGCGCCCTCGTCACCAACCCGGCGCTGATCCTGCTGGACGAACCCTTCAGCGGCGTGGACCCGCTCGCCGTCTACGACGTCCAGCAGATCATCATGGGCCTCAAGGCCAAGGGCCTCGGCATCCTCATCACCGACCACAACGTCCGTGAAACCCTGGCCGTCGTGGACCGCGCCTATCTCATTTGCGAGGGCAAGGTGCTCCGCGAGGGCACCAGCTCTTTTCTCATCCATGATGAAGTGAGCCGCGCGCTCTACCTGGGCCCGCGATTCAGCATGTAAACACAGCCCATACGAAAGGAGATTCCGATGCAGATCAGCGTCACAGGCCGGCACATGGAAGTCACCGAGGCCATCCGGGATTATGCGCACGACCGGCTCGCGCATGCGTTTGCCGCCTATCCCCGCATCGTCAACGCGCATCTCATTCTCGACATCGAGAAACATCGCCATCTCGCCGAGGTGGTCGTGCAGGGGCCGCACCATCTGCGCGTGGAGTCCGAGGCGGAGAGCCCCGACATGTATGCGTCCATCGCCGGCGCCGTGGACAAAGCCGCCAAACAAATCGAGCGGCAGATCGACAAATGGCAGGATCACAAGATCCGCGAGCCGCTCTCCCATCTGGAGGCCCGCAGCACGGCGGCCGACGGCGCCGGGCCCTGATGGCCCGGCCGGCGTCACGGATTCAACGCCGTCTTGCCTCGGAACCGCGCGGACGCTATCATGGGCTTTGCGATGACCCGCCTGCGGCCGGGCCGGGGCGGTGGTTTTCGTCGTGAAAGCAGATGAGGAGTGACAACCCAGGACCAGTCCAGCCAAGCCACGGATTGCCCCCTGACACGGGAGCTGATGATTATGAACCGGTTCGGCATCCATGCCCGGCCGGCGGCCCTGTTCGTCAAGACGGCCAATAATTTCCAAAGCGAGATCATGGTGGAAAAGGACGGCCTCAAGGTTCCCGGTAAAAGCATCATCGGCCTGTTGACGCTGGAAGGCTATCAGGGCGCCGTGATCCGCATCACGGCCCTGGGTGTGGATGCTGCCGAGGCGCTGCAGGCGCTGGAAGAACTGGTCCGGCAAAAGTTTTTTGAGGATTGAGATGACCGCCAACCTTCTGCCGTCCGCCACGGGCGAATTGGAATTCAAGGGCATCGGGGTATCCCCCGGCACCGCCTTGGGCCCGGCTTTTCTGCTGGCCGCCGAGGACGAAACCGTGGTCGAGCGCGAGATCACCGCGGCGGAGGTGCCGCGCGAACTGCAGCGCTTTGCGGAAGCCCTCGCCGCCACCCGCGAACAAATCCGCGACGTCCAGCAGCGGGTCCGGGAAACCTTGGGCGCGGAAAGCGCGACCATCTTCGAGGCGCATTTGCTGGTCCTGGAGGACCGCGGTTTTCTGGACGAGGTCGCCCGCTCCGTCCAGGCCACGCGGCGGAACATCGAAGCGGTGGTCCGCGATGTGGCACCCGCTACGCGCAGACGCTGGAAAACCTGGGCGACGATTACCTCCGGGAACGGGCGGTGGACCTGCGTGACATCGGGCGGCGCATGATGCGGAACCTGACCGGCCACAGCGGCCGCACGCTGGCCAGCCTGACGGAGCCGAGCGTGCTGGTGGCCCGCGACCTGACGCCCTCGGAAACAGCCGGCCTGAACAAAAACAAGGTGCTGGCCTTCGTCACCGACCTGGGCAGTCCCACGTCCCATACCGCGATCATGGCCCGGGCGCTGGGCATCCCCGCCATCGTGGGCATGCACGATGTCAGCGTACGCCTCAACGCCGGCGATCCGGTCCTGGTGGACGGCTACCAGGGCTTGTTGTACCTGCGACCCACGCGGCCACGCCGCGTCCGGTACGAACGCCGCACCCTGGCCCGGCGCACCATCCAGTCCCGCCTCGCGGTGCTTCGGGACCAGCCGGCGATGACCCAGGACGGTTACAGCCTGATCCTTTCGGGCAACATCGGGCTGCCCGGCGACGTGGACGCGGTGCTGGCCAACGGCGCCACGGGCATCGGCCTGTTCCGCACGGAATACCTGTATCTGAACAAACTGCCCACCGAGGAGGAGCAGGCCGCCGCCTACGCCGAGGTGGCCCGCCGCGTCGCGCCCGCCGCGGCGATCATCCGCACCATGGACATCGGCGGCGACAAGTTCCTCTCGCACCTGAAAATGCCGCAACAGGTCAATCCCTTCATGGGCTGGCGCGCCATCCGCTTCTGCTTGGCGCAGCCCGAGATTTTCAAGACCCAGTTGCGCGCCATTCTGCGCGCCAGCGTGCACCGGAACATCAAGATCATGTATCCCATGGTCAGCAACGTGAAGGAAGTCGTCGCGGCTAACCTGCTGCTGGCGGAGGCGCAGGCCGAACTCGCGCAGCACGGGGTGCCCTTCGATCCGGACATCGAGGTGGGCGTCATGATCGAAGTGCCCTCGGCCGCCCTGACCGCCGACCTGATCGCGCCGCACATCAAGTTCTTCAGCCTCGGCACGAATGACCTCGTGCAGTACACCCTGGCCGTGGACCGCGTCAACGAGCTGGTGGCCGGCCTGTACGAGCCCACCAACCCGGCGATCATCAAGCTCATCAAACACACGGTGGACGTGGGCCACGAGCACGGCCTCTGGATCGGCCTGTGCGGCGAAATGGGCGGCAACCCCCTGCTGGCGCCGCTGCTCATCGGCCTGGGCGTGGACGAATTCAGCGTCAATCCGCCCGCCGTGCCGCTGGTCAAGGACGCCATCCGCAGCGTACGTTTCGCGCAGGCCGAGGAGCTGGCCCAGGCCGCCCTGCGTTCCGGCTCCGCCGGGGAGATCATGGACGCCTGCCGGCGGCTGTGCGGCCAGACCGCGCCGGAAATTCTTGAATTGATGGAATAATGCGCTACACTGCGCCGCGTTTTTCAACCAAAGGAACAGACCATGACCCAAGCGCGTTCGTTCATGTTCACGTCCGAATCGGTCGGCGAAGGCCATCCCGACAAGGTTTGCGACCGCCTCTCCGACGCGGTGCTGGACGCCTGTCTGCGCATTGATCCGCGCAGCCGCGTGGCCTGCGAGTGTTACGCCAAGTGCAACATCGTGATCGTCGGCGGCGAGATCACCATCCCGAAGATCGGCCTGAAGCCCATCGACAGCGTCATCAACATCGCCTCCGTTGTCCGCGAAGCCATCCGCGACATCGGCTACACCCACGACGGACGACGTCTTCCACGCCGACAAGGTGTTCGTCAACAACCTCCTCACCACGCAGTCGCCGGACATTGCCCAGG
>CAIQIC010000501.1 GCA_903871765.1 uncultured Lentisphaerota bacterium | reverse complement strand
TCACGGGCTTTGCCTCCGCACGCTTTTCCGCTATCGTCTTCGCCATGGCCGTCTCTCCTGTGGTTTGGTTGTTTGCCTAACCACCAACTATCGGGGGAGAACGGCCTTTTGCAAAGTGCGAAAATAATCGTACGTTATCTGAGCGGCGGTTTTACCCGGAACTGTACGAGGTGTAGGCCCGAGTCGGTGCTGTTAAACTGGACCGGCTTGCCCCAGACGGACTTGCCCGTATCAGATTCCACCAGAGCATGTTTTGCCGTTTGCGCCGGCGGTCCTACTCCAGCATGGGCCAGACGACCTTACCCTCTTTCTGCTCCGCAAGGTTTTCGTAGGAGCCGTAGAAATCGCTGTTGCAGTCCAGCCACAAGGTCAGGCGGTGCAGGTCTGCCTTGCTGAGTTTCAGATCGTGGTGGCCCTTGGCCAGCATCTGGTACAATTTGCTGGTGCGGGCGCCGATCTGCCCCGGCCGGCTGTCGGGCACGGCGTCGAACACCGCGTTGTCCCAATAGAAGGCGAACTCCCGCAGCGAATTGTAGGAAGCGAAAAAGTCGCTCCCGCCCTTCTTTTCTCCCTGCGTCAGATCCGGCGCCTTCTTGCCCTCGGCCGCGCTCTTCGTATGGCACGCCACGCAGTTCTTGTCCAAGACCGACTGGACGAGGAGCGGATAGCTGAAGGGCTTCGAGCCCGGAAGGTCGGGCGTGAGCGCCGAAGGCTTCCGCTTGAACGCCTGGGGCTGGCTTTTGCTCATGCCGTAGACGGTCGCGGGCGAATTGTGGCAGCCCAGGCAAGTCAGGGTTTCTCCGGGATGCACGTACGTGGCGCTACGCATTGACTGCACGGCTACACCATCGGCATCCAGCGCCTGGAAATAGACGGGCCGGTTGACCGGCAGCGTGAAGAATGCGCTGCCATCGTTCTCGACCGGCACGGTCCCGAGGACCATGCGGGCGCTCTTCTGGTCGCCGAAACCGATCCGCGGGTTGTTGGCTATGGGTGTTGTTTTCGGCAACAGTTGGATGATCCGCAGGGCGACGATCTTGGGCAGGTTGGTCATGGAATAGAGGCTGTCATAAACATTCATCAGCCCCACCGTGCCGAAGTCGGGGATGGTCTTCGGGTCCGGCGGCACGAACTTCGCGCCGGGCTTGAGCGGCTTGCCCACGGCCGTCAGGTGCGGGATCACCGGGGGGACCGGACGCGCCTTGATCGGGATCGGATCGAGGCAGGATATCTCGGCATCGCGGTACAGCAACTCCTTGTTGCCGAAAGCGTCCACGAGGTAGATGCCGTAGTTGTTGGCCGTCCCGGCGTCGGAGCGGCTGTCCGGGTCATACACGCAGAGGAAGAAGTGCTCGCTCAGCGGATAGGGCGCGGCGTAATTGGCGGGCGGGCCGTGCGTGCCGATCTCGGCCTCGGGGAACAACTGGTCGGGCGTCAGCCGCTTGACCGGCGCCATGGCGTTGTCGTCCGGGACGCGCGGGTCGATCAGGATGATCGAACCGTAGGCCTGGCCGTGGTGGCAGGCGGCCGTGCCCATATACTTCTGCGTACCGGGGATCGCCCGCAGGGAGATCTCGAATTGTGGGCGCGCTCCCATGTTGGGCGAGAAGTTGCCGTGTATGGACCTGGGATCCCGGCCGTCGGGTGTCGTTGCCCATGCGTGGTGCGCCTGACTGAAGCCGCGGTCCACATAATCCCAGCGGGTGTAGACGATCATGCCGTTGTTGTTCACGCTTGGCTGCCACTCGTTGGTCTCGTGCGGGCTCAGCGCGACGATGTCGCTGCCGTCCGCGTTCATCGAATGCAGGGTGAAGCTCGGGACCGGCCGGCCGTGGCAGCGGCCGAAGCCGCCGCGGCGCTCCGAGATGAAGATGATCCGGCCGCTCGGCAGGTAACAGGGGTCGAAATCGTTCCAGATGCCGTCGGTCAACTGGGTCAGCCCGGTGCCGTCCAGCTTGACCCGGAAAATCTTGTACGTGTTATTGGTGTAGTGCTGGTTTTGGTAGCGGCGCTGGTCGGCGGGGATTTCGGTACAGGCGAAGAGGACTTCTTTTGCATCAAAGCTCAACTCGGGCGAGAGAAAGCCGTCTTTCCCGGAAAGAACCCGGCCCTGGTAGCGGCCGTTCTCGCAGACCGAATTTTCCAGCACATTGCGTACTTCAGGTTTATCAGAAAATGGATGCTCCAGGACGAACAGTCCGCCACCCCGAATAGCGTTGAACCCGAAATACT
>CAIQIC010000500.1 GCA_903871765.1 uncultured Lentisphaerota bacterium | reverse complement strand
CGCCAGGCCGCCGCCGCGCTCCGCCTGGGCCAGCGCGGGCCGTTCTTCGAGGCGCTGTGGGCGGCCTTGGCGGCTTATTTTGGCAACCGGCTCAACCTGGCGCCAGGCGAGGTCTCGTTCGAGACCCTGGCCGCCGTGGCGCAGCGCGCCACGGTGCCGGATGACCTGCTGGGGCAAGCACGCGTCCTTTTTGCGCGGTGCGAGCAGGAACGCTTTGGCCGCGACACGTTGGCGGGCCAGACGGTGGCGGTGATGCCGGACGAAGGCGCAGCGCTGCTGGAGGAGCTCAACGCCGTGCTGCGCGCTTTTGAGAAAATCAAACTATGAACTGCTTCTTTCCATCCCGGCTGGCCGTGGCGCTGTGGGCCGCCGCTGCGGCGCTGGCGTCCGCACAGCCGGCGGCGCGCGACGCGGGTTGGGCGCCGAACGAAATTTTTCAGAAGGCCGGCCGCGCCTATGACGCCGGCCACTATCACGAGGCGGCTGACTTGTATGAGCAGTTGCTGGCTCGTGGACAGCACATGGTGGAAGTATGGTTCAATCTCGCCAACGCCCGCTTCCGGGAGGGCAACGCCAGCGCCGCCGTGCTAGATTATCGCCGGGCGTGGTATCTCGCGCCGCGCGACGCCGACCTCCGCGCCAACCTGCAGTTTGCGCTCGAACAGACCGGCGCCACGCTGCCCGCCGTCGCCCTGCCCGTCAGAGTGCTGCAATTCGGCAGCCTGCGGGAATGGACCGGACTGGCGCTCAGCGGGCTGTGGATCTGCGCGGCGCTGCTCTGCGGCCTGTTGCTCGTGCCGTCCCGCCGGGCGCTGCTGCGGGGCTGCCTGGTGTTCAGCCTGGCCGCCCTGTTGGCCGGCCTGGCTGGCGTCGGCTACTGGGTCAACTTGCTGCGCCGGCCGGAGGCGGTCGTGCTGCAGCCGGCCCAGGTGTTGTTTGCCCCCCTGGAGGGCGCCACCGAGCACTTCGCCCTGCCCGCCGGCACCCTGGTCCGGGTCGAAGAGCAGTCCGGTCAGTGGCTGCGCATCTCGCGGGGACGGCAAGCGGGCTGGGTGCCGCGCGCCCGGTGCGAGGTGGTCTGTTCTTTACAAACCGACCCGCTGCGTTTATAATCAAATGTAAGCTTTGTTATGACACCCTTTGCCCAGCGCGGCAGCGGCCTTTGGTTGAGCGCCTTTTTTGTCGCCCTGCTCGGCGGGGTGATCACCTACACCATTCACCTCAATGCCGACGACCTGCTGCGGGAAACCCATATGGCCTTGGCGGGCATGATCACGGTGATCGCGAGCGGCATCCTCGCCATTTGCGCGTCCGCCCACTGGTGGATGCGCCGCTAGCCTTCGGTCCCCGCCGCCTTGGGGTAGGAGCCGAGGACCGTGAGCAGCGTGCAGTGTTCGGCCATGGCGGTCAGCGCCCGCTGGAGGTGCGCATCGTTGGCGTGGCCGTCGACATCCACGAAGAAATAGTATTCCCACGCCTTGGTTTTACTGGGGCGCGACTCGATCTTGGTCATGTTGACCCGCGCCTTCTTGAACGACTCCAACGCGCCGTAGAGCGCGCCGACCTTGTGCTTGACGGCGAAAAAAACGGAGGTTTTGTCCTGGCCCGTGGGCTGGCTGTACTGCGCGCCGATGACCAGGAAGCGTGTGGTATTGCCGCTGAAATCCTGCACGTCGCGGGCGAGGAGGGGCAGGCTGTTGAGTTCCGCGGCGAGCGCGCCGGCGAGCGCGCCGGCGCCCCGCTCGCGCGCGGCCATCTCCGCCGCGCGGGCCGTGCTGGAGACCGGGACCAGGTCCACGCCGGGCAGGTTGGTGTGCAGCCAGCGGCGACATTGGCCGAAGACCTCGGATTTGCTGTAGAGCCGCCGGATCTGCCGCTGCCCGCCGGACGCCATCAGGTGCAGCGCAATCGGCAGGTAAATTTCGGCGCAGATGCGCAACGCGGTGTCCGTGAACTGGTCCAGCGTGTGCGTCACGGCGCCCTCGATGGAATTCTCGATGGGCACGACGCCGTACAGCGCGGTGTGTTTCTGAACGGCGGCGAAGACGTCGCTGATGGTTTCGCAAGGCAGATAGTCCACGCTGGCGCCGAAACGCGAGCAAGCCGCCTCGTGGGTAAAGGTCGCCGGGGGGCCCAGGTAGGCGATGACCACCGGATGCTCCAGCGCCAGGCTGGCGGACATGATTTCGCGGTAGATGGACTGGAGGGCCGCGGGGGTCAACGGCCCGCGGTTCAGGCCGCGCAGGCGTAGCAGCACCGCCCGCTCGCGGGCCGGGGCGTAGATTTCCGCGCCGCTTTTCTTTTTAATCTGACCGATTTGCAGCGCCAGCCGGGTACGGTTGTTGAGCAGCTCCACGAGCCGCTGATCCAGCGCATCCACCTTCTGCCGCAACTGTTCTATTTTCATGGGCATCATGAAACCACGGAAGGCGAAGCATTACACGCAAAAAACGACGAACGCCGGCGGCCAACACCTGCCCACGGTGTCCGGACGGTTTCCAGCCAGACGGTCTGCCAGAGGCCGTTGAGATGCTGCCACTGCGCGCGGACCAGTTGTGGCCGTGGATACTCCGGCAGCGGCGCCTGCGGGTTGATGTCCTTGACCCAGCGCGACATGATATAGCCGGGCACGGGCTGCCAGTCGGCGGCCGCGGCCGGGTGGGCGGCCAGCAGCGTCGCGGCGATAAGGATCAAGGCTGGACGGGACATAGGATGTTCCTGGGGTGTTCAGCTAAGGCGTGCGGTCGGGGTCATGACGGCCACTATGACCAAGCCGGCCGGCCGGGGCAAGCCGAAGATGAGCATCGAAACGGGTTGCTTTCCGCGGGACCTGTGCCAGAATTCCCCCCATCTCAAGGCGCCGGCCGTACACGGCCGGGCCGGAGACGCAAACTCCAACACAGGAAACCGATGAAACGGATCATCATGCTGGGCGCGGCGGCGGCCGTGGTTTTGACGATCGGGGCCGGCGCGGTGGACCTGAGTAACGTGCCGCAGCTCAAGGAAACGCCGGCGCAGCGCGATGCGCGCATGCAGTGGTGGCGCGACGCCAAGTTCGGCATGTTCCTGCACTGGGGCCCGGTCTCCTTGAGCGGCAAGGAATTGAGCTGGGGCCGTCTGGCCCACCGGCCGTGGGACATCAGCGGAGTCCAGACACCGCGGAACACGGACCCGTATTACGACGAGCTGTACAAGCAATTCAATCCCGTGAAGTTCAACGGCGACGAGTGGGTGAAGATCGCGCAGGACGCGGGGATGAAATACATGGTGATCATCTGCAAGCACCATGACGGCTTCTCGATGTTCGATACGAAGCTGAGCGACTACGACATCATGGCCACGCCGTACGGCCGGGACATCATCAAGCAATTCGCCGCGGCCTGCCACAAGGCCGGGATGCGGCTCGGGCTCTACTATTCCACGCGCGACTGGTATCACCCGGATTACTTGGTGGGCGACAACGCGAAGTACGACGCCTTCTACCGCGGCCAGATCGAGGAGCTCCTGAGCAACTACGGCAAGGTGGACGTGCTGTGGTTCGACCACGTCGGCGGTCAGGACTGGGGCAAATGGAAGTTCGACGAACTGTTCGCCATGATGTACCGGTTGCAGCCGGAACTGATCGTCAACAACCGGTCGGCCCGCTTCTGCGGCCCGCGCTCCCCGGAAGACCGCGGCCCGGCCACGCCGGAGATACGGAAGATGACGGACGGCGATTTCGGCACGCCGGAGCAGTCGGTGGGCCACATGGATCT
>CAIQIC010000499.1 GCA_903871765.1 uncultured Lentisphaerota bacterium | reverse complement strand
CGTTTATGCTTAACGTTTTCCGCGGGGCTGGAAGCCCGCCCACGAATGAAAGATGGGATACGGGATCTTTTGTTTATTTTTCGCGTCCGCTGTGCGCTTGCCCGCCATAGCCTTGGCGACGGCGGGTGTTTCGCGGGCAACCTCTTCTCCGCCTTTACCGTTTTCCTTTCGCGCCTTTTCGCGTTTTTTGTAGTTAAACCGTATTTTCTCCTGCCCGCCGCTGTTGGAGCAACGCGGAGATAACAGAATCATTGGATCAACAGCGTTATGGCCAAGTGACGGTCACGACGAAGCGTGACCCTCCGAAAATCCTGAAAAACAGATGTCTTGGAATGCGCGGCCCATCGGCGCTATAGTCGGCGCCGGGGGGGACCCATGCCGCGGCGATGGTCATCGGCCCTGGTGGCGGTTTTGCTGGCGTGCGGCGCGCTGGACGCGCGCGAGACGCCGCTCACGGTGCTGTACACCACCGACCTGCACGGCCACCTCCTCTCCACGCCGTCCCGGCGCTGCCCCGACGGCGCCGGCGGCTTGCTGCGCTGCGCCACGTTGATCGGACAGATCCGGGCGCAGGAAAAAAACGTGCTGCTGCTCGACAACGGCGACACCCTCCAGGGCACGGCGGAAAGCTGGCTGACCGGCGGCCGCGCCATGCTCCGGGCGCTGGAATGGCTGCAGGTGGACGCCTGGAACCTGGGCAACCATGACTTTGACTGGGGCCTCGCCGCGCTGGTCCGGTTGCACGATGCCACGACGCTGACCGTGCTCGGCGCGAACATCGCCGCGCCGGCCGGCCGACCGCAACCGCTGACCAGGTTGAAGCCGTATCTGATCCGGGACTTCGATGGCGTGCGCGTGGCGGTGGTGGGACTGACCAACCCGGCGATCCCCAGTTGGATCCGCCCCGAGCTGCTGGGCGGCCTGACCTTCGAGCCGCCGATCCGGGCCCTGGGCCGGGTGCTGCCGGCCGTGCGCGAGACGCGGCCGGACGTGCTGCTGCTGTTGATTCATGAGGGCTGGATGCCGCTGGGGGACAACCCGGCCAACGAAATCCGCGGCCTCGCCCGGCAGTTCCCGGAGTTGGATGCGATCCTCGGCGGACATCTGCACAGCATCGTGCCGGGCCTGGCCGAGAACGGCGTGCTGTTCATGGATGCGGGATGCCATGGCGGCGGCGTGGGCCGGTTGGACCTGGTGTTCGATACAGAACGGAAGAAAGTCGTGCGGCGCAGCTCGACCGTGCTCGTGGTCAGCAACCAGGTACCCGAATCGGTCGAGTTGCGGGCGCTGTTGGAACCGGACCTGCAGCGCGCTGAGCGCTACCTGAATGAAGTCGTCGGCCGGACGGAGCAGCCGCTGGCGGCGACGTCGCTCCAGCCGGGCCAGTCGCCGATCCAGCAACTGCTCTGCCGCGCCATCGCCGCCGCGGTCGGGGCCGAGGTCGTCCTGCACGGGGTGCTGGCCGAGTCCGGCCTGCCGGCCGGCGCGATCCGGCAACGCGACGTCTGGCACATCGTCCCGTACGAGAACCGGATCGGCGTGGCCTGGCTGACCTTGCCGGAAATTCAAGAGATCCTGCAGGAGAGCGCCGCGCTGACCAACCGCAATCATCTCATCGGTATCCACGGCGTGGCGTATGACCTGATTATCAAAACGAACCCTCCAGCCCGGCTGGTCCGCAACCTGCATCTGGCCGACGGCACCCGGCCGCCGCCCGGCACCCGGCTGGCGGTGGCCATGAACAGCCATACGCTCGCCTCCGGCGGGGGCCGGTTCCCCAGCGTCCCCCGGATCGTCGCCGCCCCGGCCGCGCGCTTCGTTCTGACCACCAACGACACCCGCGGCGCCGTCGTCGCCTACATTCGCCGCCACTCGCCGCTGCACAGCGAGAATCCGGTGCTGGTGACCGTCGTCAAACAATGAGACGGCAGACGGATTAT